>NZ_CM147855.1:2142000-2448000 GCF_055808145.1 Pseudoalteromonas sp. KJ63-1
GCAAAAAGCTGCATATTAAAACCTGGGGTTGTCAGATGAACGAATACGACTCTCAGAAAATGGCTGATCTTCTAGATGCTACCAACGGCTATCAGCTAACTGAAGAAGCTGCTGATGCTGATGTTATCTTACTTAACACCTGTTCAATTCGTGAAAAAGCGCAAGAAAAAGTATTTCACCAACTAGGTCGTTGGAAGTTATTAAAAGATGACAAACCAGACCTTATTATTGGTGTAGGCGGCTGTGTTGCATCTCAAGAAGGTGATTCAATTCGCCAACGTGCTCCGTTTGTAGATGTTATTTTTGGTCCACAAACTTTGCACCGTTTACCTGAGATGATTAAACAAGTACAAGGCGATAAAGGTTCATCTGTAGTTGATATTTCATTTCCTGAGATTGAAAAATTTGACCGCTTACCTGAACCTAAAGCGGAAGGTCCTTCTGCGTTTGTATCAATTATGGAAGGTTGTTCTAAATACTGTACTTTCTGTGTTGTGCCTTACACCCGTGGTGAAGAAGTAAGCCGCCCTGTTGATGATGTATTATTAGAAGTTGCACAGTTAGCCGAGCAAGGCGTACGTGAAGTTAACCTATTAGGTCAAAACGTAAATGCATACCGTGGTGATACACACGATGGTGAAATTTGCTATTTCTCAGATCTCATTCGTTTAGTGGCTGCAATTGACGGGATTGACCGTATTCGTTACACCACCTCACACCCTGTAGAGTTTACACCAGACATTATTGATGCGTACGCTGATGTGCCTGAGCTGGTTGATCACTTACACCTTCCAGTACAAAGTGGTTCAGACCGTGTTTTAAACTTAATGAAACGCGGCCATACTGCTCTTGAGTACAAATCAACAATTCGTAAGCTACGTAAAATTCGCCCTAACCTAAGCATGTCGTCAGATTTCATCATAGGTTTCCCAGGTGAAAGCAAGGCCGATTTTGAAGCTACCATGAACCTTATCAACGATATTGGTTTTGATATGAGCTTTAGCTTTATTTACAGTGCACGCCCAGGTACACCAGCGGCCGATTTACCAGATGACGTAACCGAGCAAGAGAAAAAAGAGCGCCTTTACTTATTGCAAAACCGTATTACGCAAATGGCACAGCAAATTAGCCGCCAAATGTTTGATACTGAGCAACGTATTTTAGTTGAAGGTCCTTCTAAGAAGAACCCGATGGAACTACGTGGCCGAACTGAAAATAACCGTGTAGTTAACTTTGTTGGCCCACACACAGTGATCGGTCAGTTTGTTGATGTACGTATTACCGAGGCGTTACCAAACTCTTTACGTGGCGATTTAATTCGTACAGAATCAGAAATGAACTTACGCCGCGAAATTGCGCCTTCTGCTATTTTAACCAAAGCAGCGAGTGAGCAAAAAACCGAGACAGCTAACGAAATTGGCGTTGCTACTTTCGTACCTTAGTTGCAAAAACTCATTGCGCCAGTTAACGCTGGCGCACTGTAATAGGAAGTAATTTTGAGTAATCAGTTAAAAACATTAGAGATTTATTTAGAACCTGCCGACAACAAACGCCTTTCTTCATTATGTGGCCCGTTTGACGAAAACATCAAACAAATTGAACGCCGTCTAGGTGTTGAAATTATTCATCGTGATAACTTTTTTAAAGTAACCGGTAAACTACACAGTAGCGCCGGCGCGGTAGAGATCTTAAAAAACCTTTATATTGATACTCAACCTGTACGTGGGGAAATTGGCGAAATTGAGCCTGACAACGTACATTTAGCCATCACTGAGTCTAAAGCGCTTGAGCAAGACACCTCAAGTAGTGCCTACGGCAAAGAAATGATGATTAAAACCCGTCGTGGCGTTATTAAACCGCGTAACGATAACCAAGGCTTGTATGTTGCTAATATTTTGCACCACGACATTACCTTTGGTATTGGCCCTGCAGGTACAGGTAAAACCTATCTTGCAGTTGCAGCGGCAGTTGATGCACTAGAGCGCCAAGAAATACGCCGTATATTGCTCACTCGCCCTGCGGTTGAAGCGGGTGAAAAACTCGGCTTTTTACCGGGTGACTTAAGCCAAAAAATAGACCCTTACTTACGTCCACTTTACGATGCCTTATTTGAAATGCTTGGCTTTGAGCGTGTTGAAAAACTGATTGAAAAAAACATCATTGAAATTGCGCCACTAGCTTACATGCGTGGGCGCACACTTAATGATGCGTTTATTATTTTAGATGAAAGCCAAAATACCACCACAGAGCAAATGAAAATGTTCTTAACCCGTATTGGTTTTAATTCTAAAGCAGTGATCACCGGCGATATAACCCAAGTTGATTTACCTCGGGGTGCGCGCTCTGGTCTTCGCCATGCTATTGAAGTATTAGATGGCGTTGATGAAATTAGCTTTAACTTTTTCAAATCGCACGATGTGGTACGCCACCCTGTAGTTGCACGCATTGTAGAAGCGTATGAGCGCAACGATGAGCGTGAACGCCTTAAGCGATTAGAGAAACAACAAGCCAAAGAAGCGCTCGCCGCTCATGAGCAACCTGCTACTAAAGAGTAATACCGTGAAAACAGAACTTGATTTACAAATAGCGTGTGAGTTTGACAACTTACCCAGCCTTGAGCAGTTTGCCATGTGGGCCGATAAAGTACTTAGCCAATATCGTGATGAGTCTGAGCTGACCATTGTTATTAGCGATGAGGAACAGTCACAACAGCTCAATAATGACTACCGTGGTAAAAATAAACCCACCAACGTATTATCATTTGAATTTGAAGCGCCACCGGGTATTGATATCCCACTTGTGGGTGACTTAATTATTTGCCCTGCCATTGTTTTGGCTGAGGCGCAAGAGCAAGAAAAGTCATTTCATGACCACTTTGCTCATATGGTTATTCATGGATGCTTGCATTTACTTGGATTTGACCATATAAAGAGTGAAGACGCGTTAGAGATGGAAAGTATAGAAAAGCAATTACTTGCTGAACTAAACATAGCAGACCCATATCGGGACGATATTTAAATAAACGGAGCAATTAGACGTAATGAGCGACGATAACTCGCAATCTAGCCAGGGTTCTTCTGGCAAAACTTGGCTGGGTCGTATAACCCAGATGTTGCAAGGGGAACCCCAGAATAGAGAAGAGCTGGTTGAGGTAATTGCCGATGCCCAAGAGCGGGATGTAATCGATCCTGAAACCAAAGAAATGATTGAGGGTGTGCTTGGCGTGTCTGAGCTTAAAGTGCGAGATATTATGATCCCGCGCTCACAAATGGTCACTTTGGAAATTGATAGCCCGCTTGAAGAGCACATACCTATGATGGTTGACTCTACCCACTCTCGTTTTCCGGTGGTGTGTGAAGATAAAGACCATGTAGAAGGGATTTTACTCGCAAAAGACTTATTACCCCTCATTTTAAATAAAGATGAGCATTTACCATCGCTACGTGACTATTTGCGCCCTGCTATGGTAGTGCCTGAAAGTAAACGGGTCGATACCCTGCTTAATGAATTTCGTCAGCAACGCTACCATATGGCAATCGTGATAGACGAATACGGCGGTGTATCGGGTTTAGTAACCATTGAAGATATTCTTGAGATCATTGTAGGCGAAATCGAAGATGAGCACGATGAAGAAGAAGAACAACAAGATATTCGTCAACTGGCTAAGCATGTTTACGTTGTGCAGGCACTGACCCCTGTAGATGACTTTAACGAGCATTTTAAATCAGGTTATAGCTCGCAAGATGCCGACACTATTGGTGGTACCGTGTTACACGCCTTTGGCCACATGCCGAGCCGTGGCGAAACCATCGATATAGAAGGATTTCAGTTTAAAGTAACCAATTCTGATAATCGTCGTATATTGCAACTGCAAGTCACCATTCCTAAGGCTGATGATAACGACAGTGAAGAAACTGCTAACTAGTCTCACCCTACTAGCAAAAGATAAAAAAGCATGGCTCGCACTGGTTGCGGGCCTTGTTTTAACTTTTAGCTACGCTCCTTTTGGTATTTGGCCGATTGTATTTTTTAGCATAGGCTCGCTATTTTTTTGTATTCCTGCAAACCTCAATGGAAAAGTACATGCTAAAACAGCCGCTAAATATGGCTTTATATTTGGTTTAGGCTGGTTTGGTGCAGGTATAAGTTGGGTACATGTTTCTATCGCCACCTTTGGCGGTATGCCACTTATCGCCTCAATTGCATTAATGGCACTGCTTTGTAGCTACCTTGCGTTATTTCCTGCGCTGGCGCTGTGGGCAACCACTCGCTTTTCAAACGGCTCTATAAGTTTTGCAGCGCTATTACTCCCTTGTTTTGCTATTAGTGAATATTTGCGTGCCAACCTGTTAACTGGTTTTCCTTGGTTAAGCTTTGGCTATACACAAACCGATAGTCCTCTGAATGCCCTTGCTCCTTTAATTGGTGAATTTGGGCTCACGCTATTATGTATTGCCATTGGCTTTGCATTGTACAGCTTAACGCAAAAACAATTTAAAATGCCTGTTGCTATCGCTGCTGTGATTTTGCTTGCCTTCACAGGCGCACACTTTACAAAGGCAACCCATTACTCCGAGAAAGACCTCTCTGTGCTGCTTGTACAAGGTAATATAAAACAACACTTGCGCTTTGACCCCAGTGAGTTTTGGACCACCATGAGTAAGTATCAGGATATGACGCGCCGTCACTGGGATGCCGATTTAATTGTGTGGCCTGAAGCTGCAGTGCCTGAAATAGAAGCCCTTGCCGATTCATATTTAGCAGGTTTAGACAGTGCCGCCTCATTCAATAAAACTGCATTAGTGACTGGTATTGTAGATTACCAACGCGACACTAAAACCATTTTCAATACGCTGATTGTGGTCGGTAACAAAGAGCAAAATGATGAACACGGCCACTATCGTTACTTAGACAGTAACCGCTATCAAAAGCATCAATTACTGCCGATTGGTGAGTTTGTTCCCTTTGAAGAAATACTCCGCCCTATAGCTCCGTTATTTGATTTGCCTATGTCATCGTTCTCTCGCGGAGATAAAGTACAAGATAATTTACGTGCGAATGGCTTTAACCTACTGCCTGCTATTTGCTACGAAATAGTATTTGCTGATTTAGTGCGTGGTAACTACAAAAGCGACTCAGACATATTATTTACGGTGAGTAATGATGCCTGGTTTGGTGATTCAATCGGCCCTCACCAGCATATGCAAATTGCCCGCATGCGCGCCCTTGAACTACAACGTCCACTAGTACGTGTTACCAACAACGGTATAAGTGGCGTATACGACCCCATAAACCAAACACGCCAAACTATGCCACAGTTTGAAGCTACCACACTCAAAGCCAATATAAAGCTCATACAAGGGGATAGCCTGTATAGCCAATTTGGCAATGTGTTTGTATGGGGATTTGTATTGTTATTGGGTATGATTGGATTTGGGGTTAGGTTTAGAAGTTAATCTCGCTATTTAAGATGTAGAGCCTACATATTTAGCCCTACATTTTTAAATGTATTTATTTGGCTTCTAAAATTACTTATTCTAAAGACAACCTGAATAAGTAACTATATCACTCCCTCAAATTTAGCAGACTAACTTGATAGTACTCTTTAGCGTTACTCATTATATTGCCATCTAGTAGTGGTATCGCAATTCAAAATAAATATACCTATAGCTTTATGAAGTTATGTTAACCAAAACTAATCTTTAACTGCACTTTCTACTGTTTGCACATTTACAACTTGGTTCACATTCCCTTGAATAACCACAGTGGCTGATATTTTATCTTGAATGGCTTGCCTGTTTGGGTCCCAGTATACTTGTAAAAAGCCTAACAAGCCGGTGGCAAAACCTGCACCGTAACCACCGTAGCGGCCAAAACAATCAAGTAAACCCAGTGATTCACCACTTAATGCCACCACTCTGGTGTTACAGAGCTTTTTACCAGGGGTTTGACCGCGCCATAATAAAGAAAACAGTGTGAAGTACACAGCCGCCCAGCCAAAACCCAAACCTAAATCTTGAATAATCCCTTTACCCCACTGCAAAATACTGTGTGTGGTTGTTTGTGCGGGTTTATCTTCTATTAACTGCGTAAGCTTTAATTCATTATTTTCACTAAGCACTAATAATTGTAAAAATGCTTTTGCAAGTTGTGGGTTTTGTAGGTCGTCCATTTCGGCTAATTTGGGTACTTGCCCTATCAAGTTATCAAGTGCATTTTGTTGACAAGATTGCTCACAGCTTTCGTCTGCTGTTTGCACTAAGTAAGCATTTACCTGCCTTTTTTCTGTGGAGGTAAGCTGAATGTCATCCTGTATTTTTAAGCCTTGAACAGTTAAGCCTTGATCAGAGTCATCGCCTTCTAAATAATCGATACCAATTGAAAGCACAGCAAGAGCGCTTACAAATAAAATACTTGCTGCTACTATTTTTAATATTCTCCGCCACACACTCGACATTTTAGGAAGGTATTGCTGCGCCGTTCCTTTGTAAAACGCCATCGCAGCAACGAATGCAATAATAGTTGCACTGAGCTTTGCAGCTAAGAATATTAATGCAACATCTATAATCATAGCTGATGCGCGCCGAGTCGGCGAAGCCAAAGGCAAGCCAAGTAAAGCATTATCAACCTCAAAAGCATACGGCGTGATCACTTCTCGGGTTTCGGCTTTAGATAACGCTAATTGTTCTAATTCTTGTGCTTTCATTATTATACTTGTTATTAAAATAGGTAACGCGGTTAAATTACGCGCTTTTTAATTTTTGCTCAAGCGAACTCATCTCTATTTAAAATAAAAACACCTCAAAACCAAAAATTATTAGATACAAAAGTTACAACCATTTACAAATATAAAGTTAACATTATTTACAATGCAACTACAAAACATATATTATCGATGAAACTACTTTTTCTTTAAAAATTAAATATATGGAGTATATTTTGAAGTTATTAACTAACATGTTTTTCTTGTTTTCGGTACTTGTTTTAAGTGGCTGTGCCCACCAGATAAGTTTAAATCCAGACACTGAAAAACTTCAGCTTTCAGAAAATAAATCAATATCCGTTGTAGGTTATTATATTTCTGAAGATGATATTAAAAAACAAGTAAAAACACCTGGCGGTGGTGGCGATAATGTTAGTTACAAACCTTACAAAGACACAGAAGCTGCATTATATACTGTACTTTCTAATAAATTTGAAAACGTTTATAAGCTTGAATCATTAACTGATAATACATTTTTACAAGACAATAAAATTGAATATGTATTTATACCTACAATAACAACTGAATCTAGTTCAGATAGTTTATTTACATGGCCACCTACAGAGTTTACTTTCACGTTAAACTGTAAAACTTTAAATAACAATGGCGATATAGCATGGAATACTGAAGTTAAAGGTTTTGGCAAAGCTGAATTTGATGAGTTTAAAAACGACTTTTCTTTATCAGCAAAGCGTGCAACAGAAGAAGCATTTAACAAACTAGTTGTAGAGTTAGAGCAGTCAAAACTATGAGTAAGGAAAGAATTAAAATGAAGTATAGAAGTTCAATAGGATTAATCGGGGTTTTATTCTTAAGTGCATGTACAATTCAAGTGCCTCCTTATAGTGCAGACATTGGTAACGTTTCAAAATTAAAGCAAGAAACGGTTTCCCCTCTATCTGTTGGCACAATTAAATCTGAAAAGAAACTAAATAAAATTTCACTTAGAGGCTCACCTCTTATTTCATCTGTAGGCAACAGTTATGGTAAATATATTGAAAATGCTTTGTTGCAAGAGCTTAAGTTAGCCAAGCTTTGGTCTGGTGTTGCTAAAAAGCAAGTAACTGGCAAAGTAATTGACCAAGATATTGATGTTACGGGTTTCTCCGAGGGAAGTTCATTTATAAAAGTAAACTTTATCGTTTCAGAAGAGAATATTATCTTATTCGAAAAAGAAATCATGGCCGAACACACTTTTGACTCTTCATTTATGGGAGCGATCGCTATCCCTAATGGTCAAAAAAGCTACGTAGAGTTAGTTCAAAAATTACTAACAAACCTATATGCAGATGAAGAGTTTATTGCCTCAATAAAATAACTCTATTACATCTATTTCAAATAAAAAAGAGTCATACTTCGTATGGCTCTTTTTATTTAAACTTACCCTAAAACCACTTAATTTTAAGCTTTGTCGAGTGAACTTTACTTGCTTATGATCTAAATAAATTGCATTTAATGTCAACATAGCTAACTTCGCTAGGTTCTAGAAAGCTGTCTGTGCTTTTGCCTACACAGTTACCAATAAACTTACCACTTTCGTCAAATGTAGAAGCAATAACGGTTCCCGTATAAATGCTCTCGTTAGTAATATTTTTTAATTCAGCCGCGATTCTTACTTGACCATTTTCTTTATATATTGCAGAAAGGGTTAGTTTATAATCATTATTAATTTCATCACTTGTTTCTAATGCTTTATTAGAAACCATTGTTTTAAATCCACTGTCAACATCAGCGGCGATTGTAAGGGCGAACGCACTAATGCCGCCAAGTATAGCTATTACAAACCCGACGCCCCAAAAAAAGCCTTTTATACTCTCGTTAAAATTATTAGTGTCCATTTAATTCCCTTTGGTTTTTACCATTGTATTTCGTTAACAAGATAGCCAAAGTAACTTTTTTCGCCGACTAAGTTCACTTTTGTATTTTTAAGTTTTAAAAGCTTGTGCTTATCTAAATACCACCTGATGGTATGCTGTTTGTTTGTAGATATATCTGCAAAGAGTAAACGAACGCAATTCGGCTCATAATCGCTATAACAAGCTTCAGACTCAACTAAGATATATTCTTCAGACCAATAATCGCCTAAATGATAATGCGCCCATAGTTGAATCGGCGCACAAATGACAGCCCAAAGATATGCATACAGCAAAATAGGTATCATAATGATACTTAAATATTTAAGGATAACCCCTTCTTGATCAAAGTGAGTATTAAACTCTTCTTTTGCATTTGGCGTTTTTATTAAATGAAATAGAAAGGCACACACTAAAGAAATAGTAATAAAGCCTAAAACCCAAGAACTTAAAAAGTCATAAAAACGGTTAGGGATAAAGGAGGGGTCGATTGAAGTGTACCACTCATAAATACCAACAGGGCCGAGCATCATAACAATAAATGCTATGATAATGAGAATCACAGGCTTTTTTGTCATATAAATTAATATCCTTATATTTTATAACGTCTTTAATTTGGTCAGTATTTTAATCAAGGATTACCTTATCCCAGTATTAAAATAATCAAGTGAACAATTATTACATCAAAACGTATTACTGTTAATAATGGTTTTAAGGAATTACTCATGACCGCCAAACAACTCTCATCACTTTTTGTTTTTAATTTACTGTTTGTCACCACCGAGGCAAACGCCAATGCTCGCTGGGATGTGGTTAATGATTCGGTGATGGGTGGCATTTCTAATAGTCAGGTTTTACAAAATGACGGCAATTTAGTGTTTACAGGCAACGTATCGCTTGCAAACAATGGAGGGTTTGCTTCTATAAGAACACCATTGGATGTAAAAAACCAAAATATTACAAAAATAGTGCTGCGTGTTAAGGGCGATGGTCAAACCTACCAATTACGCTTAAGAACTAATGAGTACATGGATGGGGCGGCTTATACACGTTCGTTCAGTACCACGAAAAGTGAGTGGCTTAATATTGAGTTTTTACCTGAAGATTTTCAGCTTACTTATCGCGGCCGCTTACTTGAACAACAGCCTACAATTAGCTTTAAAGAGATAAAGCAGCTTGGCTTTATGATTGCAGGTAAACAGGCGGGGAAATTTAGGCTTGAAATAGGAAAAATTGAGTTTAAAAACTAACTTCTCTGCTTACATTACAAGGCTAAACAGTGAAGTCGTCGCCTCACCTTTTCATTTCGTTGATTACTAGCTCAATAATTTGTTGTTTTATTGCTGCCTGCTGAGACTTCACCTCACTAAGTTGCAGCTGCAATCTATTCATCTCTTCTTGTTGTTGCTCGGTTTTATATTTTTTAGCCCCGATATGCTCAGCATCCATAGTCAACTGATAGCCCTCCTCAGCTGGCCCATATTGGCTATTATCAATGGTTAAACTGCGTTGTACCGTACTCTGCTTAAGCTTATTTACTTGTTCTTGCAATGCAACTACTTGCTGGGTGAAATATTTATATGCCTTTTCTAAATTTTGATATTGCTCAGCAAATGTTGCGTTATCTTCGCTGTATTTTTGAACCTTCGCATCTAAAAACTCTGATAAAACATAGTCAGGTTGTTCTTGTGATTCATCATCTTTAGGTTGCGGCTCTGTTTCTACTAAAGCCTGATTGTTATAATTAGATGCTTGATATTGAATTGAGGCGGTTGAAATCTTCATTATTTTATCCCTAAAATAAACTTGTCACTATTTTAGGTATCGACTGATATTTTAAATTCTTGAGTAGGATTGGCTAATGAGAGCAAATAAAAAGCCCTACTTGATTAAGGTAAGGCTTAAAGTGTTTTTTTCTTTAAAATTACGACTCAATAGCCAGTAATTCCACTTCAAAAATAAGCAATGATGCAGGAGGAATACTCCCTACTCGCTTTTCACCATAAGCGAGCTGGTGCGGAATATAAAACTGAAATTTATCGCCCGGGCTCATCAGTTGTAGGCCTTCTGTCCAACCTTTAATAACTTGGTGTAAGCCAAAGCTAATCGGAGTTTTGCGCTCCACTGAGCTGTCAAATACAGTGCCGTCGATTAAAGTGCCATGATAATGCACTTTAACCATACTCGTTGGGCTAGGTGTATTTTCGCTCTGTCCTTTATGGATTATTTTATATTGCAAGCCAGATGCGGTTTCATTTACGCCTTCAGTTTTTGCATTGGCAATTAAATAATCACTTTCAATCTGTGCGTTTGCGATTGCTTGCTGTTTGGCTTTTTTACTATTTTTAAAAATTAAAACGCAAAAAATAGCGATAACAATCAGTAAAATTATATTGATCATAACTCCCCTTTTTCATCTTCTGAGTCGTGGTCTTTTTCGTCGCTGTTATCGCCATTAACAATATCAGCAATGTCTTTTAATCGCGCTAATGCGATGCCATTAACCGAATCTTCTGGGTAGTGTTCATCAACCATATCACCCGCTTCGATATCCATTAATAAGTTTAGTGCTTGGTCAACGGTTTCCACAGCATAAATATTAAACTTACCTAACTCAACGGCATTGAGTATTTCGTCATCAAGCACCAAATTAACTTGGTTCGATTTAGGAATAATAACCCCTTGCTCACCCGTTAAGCCGCGCATTTTACATAGCTTAAAGAAGCCTTCTATTTTCTCGTTTACACCACCAATGGCCTGCACATCACCATGTTGGTTAATTGAACCGGTTAGAGCAATAGACTGACTGATAGGTAAGCTCGTAATGGCCGAAATGAGCGCACAAAGTTCAGCAAGAGAGGCGCTATCACCATCTATGTAGCCATAACTTTGTTCAATAGCGATATTGGCACTGAGTGTTAAGCTAAAGTGTTGCGCGTATTTGTTACCTAAATAACCGGTAAGCAGCATTACCCCTTTTGAGTGAATTGCTTTACCCAACTCAGCTTCGCGTTCCACATCAATAACGCCGTCAGCGCCAGCATAAACGGTTGCAGTAATGCGTGCAGGTGTGCCAAATGAGGTGTCACCAATGTGCAGTACCGTTAAACCATTAACTTTACCTACGGCTTGCCCGTCGGTTGCTATTAAAGTGTGCCCTTCTTTTATATCGCTGAGCATGTTTTCGCTAATTTGCCCTGTACGGTACTGCTTGCCTTGTATGGCTTCGTCAATATGGCGAGCATCAATCACCGTCAACTTATCTTGCTTAGCGTAAAAACTGGCCTCAGCCACAAGCTCTAGTACATCGGCAAAACGAGCTGATAGCTTATTATGGTGCTCAGCTTGGCGATAACTAAATTTAAGTAATCGCACCATTGCGGATTCGTTTAACGTGCACTTTAATGTTTGTTCGCAGTAATCGCTCACCTTAGTAATAAACTGATACTGCAGCTTATCGCTACTTGGTAAGTAATAATCAAAATCGGCAAGTACTCTAAATAACTCGGCAAACTCTTCATCGTATTCACCTATGGTGTAATAAAGTTCACGTGAGCCAAGTAGAATAATTTTTACATCAAGCGGTATTAACTGCGGGCGAAGCGTAAAGCTACTACCAACGACACTGTCTTGGTATGGTAAATCATTTTTAATTTGATGGGTTTTTAGCGATAGTTTTAACCCATCCCACACTTGGGGTTGAGCCATTACTTTTTCAGCGTCCATAATTAAATAGCCGCCATTGGCGCGGTGCAGCGCACCTGGCTGAATTGAGCGATAGCTGGTAATTAACGACCCTTGCGATGTGGCATATTCAATTTTACCAAAAATATTACCAAAGGTTGGATTAGGTTCATACACAACTGGTGCTGCATCGCCTTCTTTGTGTTCAACCAAAATATTTGGCGCAAAAAAGTCGGTAAGCATGCCTTTACGGTCAAAGTCTTCTTTGTTTTCTTCGCTTTCACCTTCATCATCAAGCCATTCGAGCACGGCATCAATAATTTCTACACGTATGTCTTTTAAATAACGCAGCACACCAATATGGCTGGCGTATTTATGTTCTAAATCTTTTAATAACGGTTTAGTGGCTTGCTCAGCAGTAGATTTTTTAAGGTTGCGAAGCTTTTCTTTGGATTCACGTTTCCAGCGCGGTAACTCAATAAGCGCTTCAATGAGGGCATCTTCTAATTTTTCTATACGCTCAAAAAACATCTCGCGTAAATCATCTTCCAAATCAGAAAATTCATTATCGGTAAGTTGCTTACCATCAATTAGCGGTGCAAAGCCGACTACGCCTTTTTCTTCAATTAGTGCCACACTTTGCTCAAGCGCAGCTATTTCTACCGCGGTAATTGCGCCATCGTAAGCATCGTTAAACTCACGGTCTATCGATTTTTTCTTGCGCTGATAAGCTGGGTTATCAAATGCAGCAGGAAAGGTGTCGAGTACTTCATCAATAAATGAGTCAATATCATCGGCTAATTGTTTGCTTTGCCCTGCATGCATAAATAACGCAATAGGCTCACGGTGATCGTCGTAGTTATTAACATAAAGCCATTCATGCGGTGTTGTGCGCTCTTTAGCATGTTGTTTTAATTTGTCTTTTACTAAGGTAAAACGCCCGTGTGCCGCCTCTCCCATTACGTAAACATTATAACCAGGTAGGTCCATTCCTAAAGAGAAGTCCAACGCACTTTGCGCACGTTGTTGGCCTATAAAGGTAAGTTGCTCAGGGTATGGGTTGCTCATGCAAGTGCTTACATGGCTCGAAGAAATACTCGGTGCAAGATTTGATACGGTTAGTGGCAGCAGTTTTTTCGTCATTCTAACTTCTTTTTTTACCAGCTTAATTGCTAGATTTGGGCATATTGAGTGGCCTACAGCCACTCAATATTTATATTTAGGGTTGTAAAGCCTGGCGGCTGAAATAGATGCCATCACACTGTGTACAAGGAATAATTTGCGTTGCATGGTAAACATCATAACTATGGTTGCAATTCTTACATACTAATGTGCCCATGGCTATCCATTCACCTGCGTGATAAACACCATTATGCTTAAAATCTTCACTTAATGACCGCCATTCAAGCTGTGTTTTGTCTTCAATGTGAGAAAGTTCAAACCACAACGACTCTTTAAGCTCCTGCCATGCAAGCGAATTATAGTAGCTGTTATTTTCTTGTAGATGAGAGATATCACGCATTAAGTAATTACGATAAAGCTGATATTTTTCTTCACCTAAATCTTTAAGTGCCTGCTCAGATTCAATAAATCGCTTTACTGCAGCTTTAACCTCATGCTCTTTGACATCTTTTAACCAATCGGTTAAATCACTAAGCCATGCTCTGTAATCTGCCATTTTATACTCCTTCAAAACGTCTACTAATTCACTCTATATCATAGATAAGTATAGGTTAACCTGTACTGAAAACTAATTTACTCGCAAATTTACAAAAAGCGCCGCTTTGACGCTGTGAATAGCGCTTTATTTGGGGTATCCTATCGACAATTTTTTATTAGTATGCAAGAAGTTTGGAAACGTAAATGCAAGAGCAATATAACCCACAAGACATAGAGTCAAAAGTCCAACGCTACTGGGAAGAAAACCAAGTATTTAAAGCCACAGAAGATGAGAGCAAAGAAAAATACTATTGCCTCTCAATGTTTCCTTACCCAAGTGGTCGACTGCATATGGGTCATGTGCGTAACTACACCATTGGTGACGTGGTTTCTCGCTTCCAGCGCTTGCAAGGCAAAAACGTAATGCAACCTATGGGTTGGGATGCGTTTGGTTTACCTGCAGAAAACGCGGCTATTAAAAATAAAACAGCCCCTGCCAAGTGGACTTACGAAAATATTGATTACATGCGTAACCAGCTTAAACAATTAGGTTTTGGCTACGATTGGGATCGCGAAATTGCAACCTGCCACCCAGAATATTACAAATGGGAACAATGGTTTTTCACTAAGCTTTACGAAAAAGGCCTAGTGTACAAAAAAATGTCAACGGTTAACTGGGATCCAGTGGATCAAACTGTATTAGCTAACGAGCAAGTAATTGACGGCCGCGGTTGGCGTTCGGGTGCGGTAGTTGAACAAAAAGAAATTCCACAGTGGTTTATTAAAATTACCGACTACGCACAAGAGCTATTAGATGATTTAGACAAATTAGAAGACTGGCCTGAACAAGTTAAAACCATGCAGCGCAACTGGATTGGTCGCTCTGAAGGGTTAGACATAGAATTTACACGTACCGATAACAACGAAAAATTTAGCGTATACACTACGCGCCCAGATACATTTATGGGTGTAACATACCTAGCCGTTGCCGGTGGCCACCCTATTGCACAAGAAGCGGCTAAAAATAGTGACGCGATTGCAATGTTTGTTGAAGAATGCAAAAACACTAAAGTTGCCGAAGCAGACATGGCAACCATGGAGAAAAAAGGCATCGCAACGGGCTTTTACGCTACTCATCCATTAACGGGCGAGCAAGTACCAATTTGGGTTGCTAACTTTGTATTAATGCATTACGGCTCAGGTGCGGTAATGGCAGTACCTGCTCATGACCAACGTGACTTTGAATTTGCAACAGCCTACGGCCTCGACATTAAACAAGTTATTGCCCCTGCTGAAGGCTCTGAACTTGAAGTAAACCTAGCCCAAGAAGCATTCACCGAAAAAGGTGTATTAGTAAACTCGGGTGAATTTGATGGCCTTGATTTTGAAAATGCCTTTAACGCTGTTGCCGACAAACTAGAAGCATTAGGTGTGGGTGAGCGTAAAGTAAACTTCCGTCTACGCGATTGGGGCGTAAGCCGTCAGCGTTACTGGGGTTCGCCAATTCCAATGCTGAGTGATGAGAACGGTAATGAGCTTGCTGCCACTGAAGATATGCTACCAGTGCGTTTACCAGAAGATGTGGTAATGAATGGCGTTACCTCACCAATTAAAGCCGACCCAGAATGGGCTAAAACGACTGTAAATGGTGTACCTGCCACTCATGAAACTGATACTTTTGACACCTTTATGGAATCATCATGGTATTACGCTCGCTACTGTAGCCCGCGCCATGACGAAGGCATGTTAGATCCAGCAGCCGCTAACTACTGGTTACCAGTAAACCAATACATTGGTGGTATTGAGCACGCAATTTTACACTTATTGTATTCGCGCTTTTTCCACAAATTATTACGTGACTTTGGTTTAGTTAATTCAGACGAGCCATTCGACCGCTTACTTTGTCAAGGTATGGTATTAGCTGAAACGTTTTATCGTAAAGATGAAAAAGGCGGCGATGTATGGATTTCGCCAAGCGATGTCAATACCGAAACCGACGATAAAGGCCGTGTAACCAAGGCATGGCACGTCGATGATGGTGAACCAGTATTCTCATCAGGCATGAGCAAAATGTCTAAGTCGAAAAATAACGGCATAGACCCACAAGAAGTAATTGCTCAATACGGTGCAGATACCGTGCGTTTATTTATGATGTTTACTGCACCACCGGAGCAAACGCTTGAATGGTCAGATTCAGGGGTTGAAGGCGCGCACCGTTTCTTAAAACGTGTATGGAAATACGCAGTAGACGTTAAAACGGTTGGCTTCCAAGCACTTGATAAATCGGCGCTTACTAACCCACAAAAAGTACTTCGCCGTGAGCTACATAAAGCGATTGCAAAAGTGAGCGATGATGTTGAACGTCGTCAAACATTCAATACGGCGATTGCCGCAATCATGGAGCTATCTAATAAGTTATTAAAAGCGCCATTAAACGACACTCAAGATGTTGCCATTGCTAACGAGGCATTAGAAGCATTGCTTATTATGCTAGCACCAATAACACCGCATTTATCGCATCAGTTATGGCAAGAGCTAGGTAAAGAAGGTGATATTTTAGATGCAGCATGGCCAAAAGTTGACGAATCTGCCCTAGTTGAAGATGAAAAATTAATCATCGTACAAGTAAACGGTAAATTACGTGCAAAACTAACGGTTGCAGCTGATGCAACGCAAGAGCAAGTAGAAGCACTCGCGTTTGCAGAATCTAACGTCACTAAATTTACTGATGGTGCAACAATACGCAAAGTAATTTATGTAGCCGGTAAATTACTTAACGTGGTAGCTAACTAATATGGCTGCTTTAAATGCCATTAAAAACGGACTAGCCTTAGTGCTAGTCTGTTTTTTGTTATCGAGCTGTGGCTTTCACCTTAAAAAAGCATCAAGCCTACCCGATGATTTAAAACAGCTAACCTTGGTGGGTGATGATCAAAAATCAGCGTTGTTTAGCTATTTGCAAACAGAACTTGCTATGAGCGATGTCACTTTAGTCCCTGCGAGTAAACAATCAGCGCAACTTTATTTATTTAAAGAGCAGCTAGAGCGCCAAACCTTGTCGTTGTTTCAAAACGGACAAGTAGCTGAATATGAACTGGCATACAGTGTAAGTTATGTTGTAAAACGCCCAAAGCAAGCAGCCATTGAAAAACGTTTTGAGCTTTACCGTAATTACCAAGATGACCCTGACAACGCACTAGCTAAAGCAAAAGAGCTTGAACTGCTGATCAGCGAAATTCGCCAGCAAGCGAGTCGTCGAATTGTTAGAGAGTTGTCGCAACTATAATGCGTTGTTATGCAAATCAGCTGCCTAGCGAATTAAAAAAGGGGTTAAAACCTTTTTATTTGGTTTTTGGTGAAGAGCCTTTTCAAGAAGCGCAATGTGTACAGCTCATTCGCGACAGCGCAAAAGCGCAAGGCTTTGATGAAGTAATTAAATTCACTTTAGCCCAAGGCTTTGATTGGCAGGAAATCATAGCGCAATACCAAAGTATGTCGTTGTTTAGTGCGCGTACGATTATTGAGCTTGATTTAAACCAGCAAAAACCTGGTACACCCGGCGCAAACACCTTTAAAAAGGTCGTTGAGCTTGAAAACCCTGACACCATTTTAATTGTTAAAGGCGCCAAAGCAAGCCAAGATGTGCAACGCGGTGCGTGGTTTAAAGCACTCGATAAGCAAGGGTTATTTGTACCTTGCTATCCGCTTAATGGTAATCACTTAAAACGTTGGCTTGATGAACAGTGCCAACGCTTGTCACTTAATTTACAAAACGAGGCTAAGCTCAGTTTAATTAGTGCCACTGAAGGCAATTTACTGGCTTGTTTCCAAGAGCTTGAAAAGCTGTCGCTAATACATGGTGACGCTCTCATTACCCAGCAACTGGTAATGCAAGGGCTACTAAACCAATCTAAATTCGATATTTTTGATTTAAGTGACGCCCTGTTAAACGGCCATACTACACAAGCAATAAAAGTATTAAATAAGCTTGCCAGTGATAACACTGAAGTAGTGAGTATTTTATGGGCCATCAATAAAGATTTAAATACCTTAATAGGTGTACAACAAGGGTTACTGCAGGGTGAGACATTAGCGACCCTGTTTAAGCAAAAAGCGATATGGAAAAATCAACAAGCGCCAGTACAAACAGCCATTAAAAGGCTAAACATTCATACCCTAGAGAATATTAGCAGTGAACTGGCATTATTTGATGCAAGCTACAAGCAAGGCGTATTGATTGCCCCTTACCAAGCATTGGCGCATATTTGCATTAAGTTCTGCCAACCCCTCGATATTCCACTGCCGTGTCATACTAACTGTCAGTAAAGGAAAAATACCATGATTGCAATTTTTGGTGGCACTTTTGACCCCGTTCATTTGGGGCACCTTAATATGGCGCAGCAATGTGTGGCTACTTTTGAATTACACTCACTTTATTTTATGCCCTGTGCAATACCCACGCACAAAGCGGCACCGGGGATCAGCACCAAGCATCGTATTGCTATGCTTAAAGCAGCAATTACAGCTTACCCAAAGTTTAAGCTTGATTTACGAGAACTAAAACGTAGCGGTCCGTCGTATTCTTTATTAAGCTTGCAAGAACTAAGAGCAGAAAATCCCGATACCCCTATTTTATTTTTAATTGGTATGGATTCATTCAACAACCTTGATAAATGGTATAAGTGGCAAACGATAACGAGTCTATGCCATGTAGTGGTGTATCAACGCCCAGGTCAAAACTGTGATGTACAAGGTGAACTTAAAAACTACAAACAACAGGCTGTGACCAAAAATATTTCCTTACTGAACGAAAAAAATGGCGGACACCTTTACTTTTTAGAAGGTAAGCAACTGGATGCCGCATCCAGCAATATCCGTCAAGCTCTTAAAAAAAGTATTAAAAAGAGTGAACTATTACCCGACACCGTGAGTCACTATATTGAGCAGCACCAGCTTTATCAAGAGTGATTGGTATAAACCCCTCGGCGTGTTAAAATAACCGCTATTAAATTTTAAATTGAGACAAAACCTTGGATTCGAAACAACTACTCGCTTTTGCACTAGACAAAATTGACGATATGAAAGCACGTGATGTGATTCAACTTGACGTAACTGGCACTTCAGACGTAACCGATTACATGATTGTATGTTCAGGCACATCAAGACGTCATGTATTGTCAATTGCTGATAACTTAGCAAAAGAAGCTCGTCACGCTGGTGAAGAGCCATTAGGCTACGAAGGCCAAAGTGATGGCGAATGGGCATTAGTTGATTTAGGTGATGTGATTGTTCACGTTATGCAAGATCAAGCACGTAGCTATTACGATCTAGAAAAGCTTTGGGGCTAACAGCTCCCTATTTTAGACAACGCTTGGAAGTAACGTCGTGAAAATACAAATGATTGCTGTTGGTACAAAAATGCCAGCATGGGTAGAAACAGGTTTTGCAGAATATCAGCGCCGCTTTCCCAAAGATATGGCACTGGAACTAATCGAAATACCTGCAGGTAAACGTGGCAAAAACGCAGATATAAAGCGTATTTTACACATCGAAGGTGAAAAAACCTTAGCCGTCATACCCAAAGGTAATCGTATTGTCACACTAGAAGTAACTGGTAAACCACTGGATACTCACCAGCTAGCAAAAAACATGGAAAAGTGGCAACTTGACGGCCGCGATGTCAGTTTACTGATTGGCGGTCCAGAAGGCTTAGCTCCCGAGTGTATTGCTGCCTCTGAGCAAAAGTGGTCGTTGTCTAATTTAACGCTCCCGCATCCTTTAGTACGCATTATTGTTGCTGAAAGCCTTTACAGGGGCTGGAGCTTAAATAACAACCACCCTTATCATCGCGAGTAGTTTCTTGCCATGCTAAAACGAAGACCCACAATTCGCGACCACTCAGCAGAAGCTAATTTATTTGCTCGGCGTGCATTTGTGGGTTTTATATTTATATTAGCCCTAGTAGCCATATTATTGTCTAACTTGTACACCATTCAAGTTGACGATCACCAAGATTATCAAACCCGCTCTAACGACAATCGTATTAAAGTAATTCCTATTGCACCTAATCGAGGTTTAATTTACGACCGAAACGGTGTTTTACTAGCTGAAAATAAGCCCGTTTATAACCTTGAAGTGATCCCCGAAGAAGTTGACGATTTAATAGCCTCTGTAAAATCCGTCAGTAAAATTATTGAAATCACCGAGCAACAACAAGCAGATTTCCTTGATGATATAAAGCATACTCGCCGCTTTAAAAGCCAAGTTCTTAAAGCTCGCTTGAACGAAAACGAAGTAGCGATGTTTTCAGTAAACCAACATAAATTCCCAGGGTTTAGTATTGAAGCGCGTCTAGCGAGATACTACCCTTTTGGCGACACCTTAACTCATGCCTTAGGCTATGTTGCAAAGCTCAATAGAAAAGAACTAAACAAACTTGAACAACAAGGTGAAGCCACCAATTACAGAGCGACTCATGATATTGGCAAGCTAGGTATCGAAAAGTATTACGAGCCGTTACTACATGGCCAAGTTGGCTCACAGCGAGTTGAGGTAAATAACCGTGGCCGTATCATTCGTACCTTAAGCATGGATCCACCACTGCCGGGGGATGATCTAGTACTTACTCTCGATATTGGTTTACAACAAATAGCCCAACATACACTTAAAGATATGCGCGGCGCTATTGTGGTCATGGATGCGAAAGATGGTGGCGTCTTAGCGCTTTATTCAAACCCTAGTTATGACCCAAATTTATTTGTTCACGGTATTAGCAGTAAAGACTACAAAGCCCTACTTAATCCTGATCGTCCACTGATCAATCGCACGACTCAAGGGCGCTATGCACCAGCTTCGACTATTAAACCACACATGGCTATTTTGGCATTAGAAGAAAATGTAGTGCAAGAAACCACCACCATGTGGGATCCCGGTTTTTTTCAAATACCAAACGTAGAGCATAGATGGCGCGATTGGCGACGCTGGGGCCATGGCCATGTTGATGTTTACAAAGCCATAGAAGAGTCATGCGATACTTATTTTTATGATGCAGCATACCGTATGGGGATCACTAAAATAAGTAACTTTATGGCGCGTTTTGGCTTTGGTGAACTCTCAGGTATTGATATACATGAAGAAGCAACCGCTATTTTACCCTCAAAAGAGTGGAAAGAAGATCGTTTTAAAGAGTCATGGTGGCGTGGCGATACTATTTCTGTTGGTATTGGCCAAGGTTATTGGACTGCCACCCCGATTCAAATAGCGAATGCGACAAATATTTTAGTTAACAGAGGGATAAATCATCCACCTCATTTAGTGCAAGTGGCTAAAAAAGAAGATCAAATTACTCAGCTCAATAATGAAGAAAAGCCACCTGTTGTTCTTAATAACGAGGATAACTGGCGAATTGCTATTGATGCTATGCATAACACGGTTAAAAAGACCACCGGTACAGCACACCGTGCGTTTAAAGGGGCTACCTACGACCCAGCAGGTAAAACCGGTACCGCCCAAGTAGTCAGTATTGCACAAGGCGAGCGCTACGACGCCGATGCACTTAAAGAGCGCCAGCGTGATAACGCCATTTACGTCGGTTTTGCCCCATACGATAACCCTCAAATCGTTGTCTCTATTGTGGTAGAAAATACCGGAGGCGGCAGCTCAGTAGGCGCCCCAATTGCGCGCCAATTAATGGATTACTATTTTGCTGCTAACCCCATTCAATCATCAGGGAGTAAAGTTCCATGACGGCTTTACATGATAAGCGTTCTATTTGGCTGCGCTTGCATATTGATTTGCCGCTTTTTATTGCTTTATTACTAATGATGGCAGGCAGCATCACGATTGTTTACAGTGCCTCTGGCCAAGATTCTGCAATGATGATGCGCCACGGTACCCGTATGGCTGGTGCTATTATTGGTATGTTTGTGTTAGCACAAATCCCCCCAGCAACTTTAAAACGCTTAGTCATCCCTATGTATTGCTTAGGACTACTCATGCTGGTTGGAGTATTCCTATTTGGTGTGAGCTCCAAAGGTGCGCAACGCTGGTTAGATTTAGGCATCACCCGCTTTCAACCCTCAGAGCTGATGAAATTAGCGGTTCCTATGATGGTGGCTTGGTATATTGGCCGTAATCATTTACCCCCTCGAGCGCTGCATTTAGTGATTGGTTTTGCCATTGTTATGCTACCTACCCTACTTATTAAAAAACAGCCTGATTTGGGCACCTCAATTTTGATTGCCAGTTCGGGTGTATTTGTGTTGTTTTTATCTGGCTTGAGTTGGCGTTTAATTGGCTTCTTAAGCTCTGTTGTTGCCTTAGCGGCATGGCCTTTTTGGCACTATGGTATGCACGATTATCAAAAACAGAGAGTGCTGACCTTTTTAGATCCAGAGAGCGATCCGCTTGGTTCTGGCTATCATATAATCCAATCAAAAATAGCGATTGGTTCAGGCGGTATAGAAGGCAAAGGCTGGTTGCAAGGCACACAATCACAACTAGAATTTTTACCTGAAAGACATACTGATTTTATTTTTTCAGTACTGAGTGAGGAGTTTGGCCTGTTCGGTGTGTGTGTTTTACTGAGCCTATACCTATTCATTATTGGTCGCGGACTTTATATTGCCGTTAATGCCCAAGATGCCTTTGGCAAGTTACTCGCGGGCTCACTCATTCTGACATTTTTCGTTTATATTTTTGTAAACATTGGCATGGTTTCGGGCTTGTTACCCGTTGTAGGTGTGCCATTACCATTGATTAGCTATGGTGGCACCTCAATGGTTACCTTAATGGCTGCATTTGGCATTATTATGTCGATTGCCACAGATAAAAGGATGCTCTTAAAATAATGCGCCTTTATAAACAACTTATAATCATTGTACTCTTTAGCCTTTTTTTGAGTGCGTGCAGCAGTTCAAATAGCCGTTATAGTATGCGTCATGATGCCGCACCACTGCGGGCACCGACCGAATTAGAAATGCAAGATGCTATTGTCACTCAAGTAATAAAAAGCGCAAGCACCACACGCCCTTACGAAGTATTAGGCAAACGTTATACCCCTATGCTCGATGAAACGGGTTATTCAGAAACGGGAATTGCTTCATGGTATGGCCGAAAGTTTCATGGTTATCATACCTCTAACGGCGAAGTTTACGATATGTTTGCTATGACGGCAGCCCATAAAACCTTACCATTACCGAGTTTTGTACGCGTAACAAATACAGCCAATGGCCAATCTGTTATAGTACGGGTTAATGATCGTGGGCCCTTTCATGATGATAGAATCATTGATCTTTCCTATGCTGCTGCCTATAAACTTGGTTATCATAAGTACGGTACAGCAAAGGTTAAGCTTGAAGCGATTACCCTCGCAGATACCCATGCACGAAAAACCTATGTTCAAGTAGCAGCCGGCAGTACCTTAGCCAACATAGAAGCATTGGCACACACACTACGAGAGCAGTATAAATTACCAACAAATATCGTCGAAAAAGACGCTATTTATAGATTGCACTTAGGGCCGATAAAAAATGCCCAACACGCGCAACAAGTATTAGAAACATTAAAACAAAATCAATTTCAGAACGCGTTCTTGCTTTACACTCAGTAAGCCCTTTAGAATAGGGAGAATGCATATTTTTAACTTTAACCATTAATGAGTATGATGAAATCTATTAAACATAAAATTCTTACTGGTGTTTGCGGCTTAGTCTGTTCTGCCGCCGTCTTTTCAGCCACCGCACAAATTATTCCAGCCCCTCCTCAAGTTAATGCTAAAGGTTACTTTTTGGTGGATTTCACCACAGGTAAAGTGATTGCAGAAGGTGAAGCCGATACAAAACTTGCCCCTGCTAGCTTAACTAAAATGATGACTAGTTACGTAATTGGTACAGAAATTAATGCAGGTAATATAGCACCTACCGATATGGTGACTATCAGCGAAAAAGCATGGGCAAAAAACTTTCCTGAATCATCAAAAATGTTTATTGAAGTAGGTAAGCAAGTTAGCGTAGATGATCTTAATCACGGCATTATTGTGCAATCGGGTAATGATGCCTGTGTTGCTATGGCTGAGCATATTGCTGGCAGCGAAAGTGCGTTTGCAGACTTAATGAACGCTCATGCCGAAAAAATAGGCATGACGAATACTCATTTTGTTAATAGCCACGGCCTTGATACGGATGCGCATTACACTACCCCACGCGACATGGCCACATTAGGCGCTGCCCTTATTAAAGATGTGCCAGATGAATACGCTCTTTATAAAGAAAAATCTTTTACCTTTAATGGCATAAAACAATATAACCGTAACTCGTTGTTATGGGATGAAAGTTTAGATGTTGATGGTATCAAAACAGGTCACACGTCTGATGCCGGTTACAGCTTAGTCACCTCGGCGACAAAAAACGACATGCGTTTAATTGCGGTTGTTATGGGTACTTCGAGTGAGCGCGCACGTAAAGTTGAGAGTAAAAAACTACTTAACTACGGCTTCCGCTTTTTTGAAACAATTACGCCTTACAAAGCGGGCGATAGTTTTGCAGAGCAACGCATTTGGATGGGTAATAAAGAGAATGTCTCTTTAGGTATTTTAGAAGACACCCCTATTACGATTCCTCGTGGCCAACATAAAAACCTGAAAGCAAACTTTGAGCTTGACGATACGCTTGAAGCACCTTTAGCTAAAGGCACTAAAGTGGGCACACTGTTTTTACAACTTGAAGGCGAAGATATTGCACAATATCCGCTAGTTACACTTGAAGAAATACAAGAAGGTAGCTTCTTTAGTAAAATATATGACTACTTACGCTTACAAATAATGTAAGCATCAGTAAAGTAATATGAACGCCTCCTTTGTGAGGCGTTTTTTTTGCTTGAAAAGTGCTAGAATGCGCCCCATATATACCAATCGTATTTAATGACTATCGTTGGCTTAGGTCAAAAATAACATCATTTCAAGATTGTCATTAGCCTGTCAGTTTAAAGCTTAACGTATAAGTTAAGCCAACACTTTTGTTTGAGGAGTTCCCGTCGTGGTTGAACCTGTTAAAAACACTAAATTTGATGAGTACTTAGAGTACCCTTGCCCGTTTACATTTAAAATAATGGGCCTTGCAAACGTAAACTTAACTGATCAAATTTTAGAAAAGTTACAACCTATCGCTCCGGGTGATTATGCACCAAAAGTAAAACCGAGCAGTAAAGGTAACTATGAGTCAGTCACTTTAGTGGCCACAGTAACCAGTGGAACTCATATCGAAGAAATTTATAACGTGATCAGCAACATCGATGACGTACGCCATATGCTTTAAGCCATAGCTGAGATTGATTGTGAACGAAAACACCTTAATCGTACGCCAACTTGGGCGCCAACGTTACAAGCCAATATGGCAAAAAATGCAAGATTTTACCGACACCCGCGATGAAAACAGCGCAGATGAAATTTGGCTGGTAGAACACGAAAGTGTATTTACTCAAGGTCAAGCCGGTAAAGATGAGCATTTATTATCGCCAGGTGACATTGAAGTGATTAAAGTTGACCGCGGTGGACAGGTAACTTACCACGGCCCAGGTCAGCAAATGATGTATGTATTATTTAATTTACGTCGTTTAAAAATTGGGGTGCGAGAGCTAGTTACTTGGCTTGAAGAGTGCATCATTGAATCCCTTGCAGAGTATGGTATTAACGCATACGCGAAAGCGGATGCCCCTGGTGTTTACGTTAACGACAGCAAAATTGCCTCTTTAGGTTTACGAGTTCGTCGTGGCTGCTCATTTCATGGCTTAGCATTAAATGTTAACATGGACCTAAGTCCATTTTTACGCATCAACCCATGCGGTTATGCGGGCATGAATATGGTGCAAACTAAAGAATTAAATGGCCCTCAAAACCTTGAAGCAGCAGGTCAGGGGCTGGTAAAACACATGATCAAAAAGCTTAATGCAACACAGGTTAAGCATACTGAAGGGTTTGAAAACGAATGAATAAACCAGTCAAAATGGAACCAGGTGTAAAACTACGCGACGCAGAAAAAATGGCGTTGATCCCCGTTAAAGTTTTACCAACAGAAAAAACCGAAATGCTTCGTAAGCCAGAGTGGCTTAAAATTCGCTTACCTAAGTCAACCGAGCGGATTGACGGCATAAAACAAGCAATGCGTAAGCATGGCTTACATTCAGTGTGTGAAGAGGCCTCGTGCCCTAACCTATCGGAGTGTTTTAACCACGGTACGGCGACCTTTATGATTTTAGGAGCTATTTGTACACGTCGTTGTCCATTTTGTGACGTTGCTCATGGTCGCCCATTAAAACCTGATGCCGCTGAGCCTGAAAAGCTGGCACTTACCATTAAAGACATGAAGTTAAGCTATGTGGTTATTACTTCTGTAGACCGTGATGATTTACGTGACGGTGGTGCTCAGCACTTTGCTGATTGTATCCGCGAAATTCGCAAACATAACCCAGAAATTACCATTGAGATTTTAGTGCCCGATTTTCGTGGCCGTATGGACAGAGCGTTAGAAATTTTAATTGAAACGCCGCCAGATGTATTTAATCATAACCTAGAAACGGCGCCACGTTTATACAAACTTGCGCGCCCAGGTGCTGACTATAAATGGTCTCTTGAATTATTACGTCGCTTTAAAGAAGCCCATCCTGAGGTTAAAACAAAATCAGGCTTAATGGTTGGACTTGGTGAAGAAATTAGCGAAATCGAGGAAGTACTTCGCGATTTACGTGCTCATAACGTCGATATGCTTACTGTAGGACAATACCTACAACCGTCTAAGCATCACTTACCCGTTAAGCGTTACGTGCCACCAGCTGAATTTGACGCATTAAAAGAATATGCTGATGAAATTGGCTTTACACACGCCGCTTCAGGCCCGTTTGTACGTTCAAGCTATCACGCTGATCAGCAAGCTGCAGGTAAAGAAGTAAAGTAACCTCTCGCAATATAAAAAACCGCCATTAGGCGGTTTTTTGTTTTTTTAGCGGTTATTTTTACTGTTTATAAAATAACGTTAGGTTAAAGCAAGGTTACTTGAGATAATTATGCTTGAACCCATTATTTAGGTTATATATGAAATTATTAGTTCGTAACTTATCACGTGCCACTACTGAGCATGAACTTCGTACGTTATTTACGGCTCACGGTAAAGTGACCACCTGTAACTTGGTACTCGATAAAGAAACAGGCCAATCTAAAGGCTTTGCCTTTGTAGAAATGCCTAATGACATTGAAGTTAAAGGCGCAATTAAAGCGCTTAATCAAACCACAGTAGACAAAAGCAAAATCCGTGTAAAACTAGCGGATGCTTAATAAGTAAAAAATTGAGATGTTGGAAGTTAACACATACTTTCAATGTTTAACCTCAATTTATATTGCTCAAAGTTTTAGTTATAACGCTTTGAGCAATATAATTAATTGGGTTTATACCTGAGTCAAAATCTCCTTTAAGACCTGCTGCTTACTTACTATATCCTTGTATAAGGCAAATTGGTTTTTTGCGCGATCTAAGTTGTGTCTCTTATGCTTAACGCTAAAGTAATTATCACCATCTATATAATCAGTTAAAAAGCGTAAGCCAATCATAAAGGGCATTACTTTAGCACCTAACCAAAAGCTTTGTTTCTCGGCGGGCGTTAATACCCCCTTTAGTGGCTCAACATAGCCTTTAACAATCGCTGCAAAAATATCTTCACGAACACCTACCTTTTCAAGCGCCGTTGAATCTTCTTGCTCTGCAGAGCAGAATGTTCTAACCATATCGCCAAAATCATTAAGCCAATAACCAGGCATACAGGTGTCTAAATCTATCACCGCTTTTGCATTACTAGAGTCTAAGCAAAATAGCATGTTGTTTATTTTTGTATCGTTATGGCACACACGAATAGGCAATTTTCCTTCGATGGCATTAAGCTCATCAATAAGTGAAAGCTGCGACAGGCAAAAATCAACTTCATCCTGACAATTAGCCAAACGTTTATGAGGATCGGTGCTAACAACTTGCTTGAATACTTCTGCACGCATGGCCAAGTTATGAAAATTGGGAATAACCGCATGTAATTTGTTAGCATCAAAGTCTTGTAGCGCTTGCGCAAATTGACCAAATGCATTAGCTGCTGTTTGCGCCTGGCTAGCAGTATTAACCACATCTTCACTGTAACTGCCCCCAATAAACTCAAGAGCTCGCCAAGTATCATCATTATTGTTAACTAAATAGTTATTTTGAGTCGTCGCTACATGGCGAACTATTGTTAGGTTGAATTCACCTACTTGTTGTTTTTTACTTAAGTGTTGCTCTATTAATCTTGCATTATCAACAAGTAAATGTGGTTTTGGAAACACCACCGTATTGAGCTTTTGAACAACCAGTGACCGCTTCGAAGTACTTAATAACATGGTAGTATTTATGTGCCCACTGCCAATAGGTTTTATGCTCGCATGCTTCTCGTCAAGGCCAAAACTCTCAGATAAATAAATTTCTATAGGAACTGTATTCATTTTCTACTTCACTCTTTTCGCCCAAGGCGATAATAATTTAATAGCTACGCTTGACGTAATGCGCACAAAGTAGCCGCAATGCTTGTCAGTTCTGATTTATAGGTAACACCAAACCAAGGCTCTTTTGCAGTGTATACAAATACAGGCTGTGCTTTTACATTAATAGCTTTCTGGATTTGATCAGGTAAGTAGTATTCTTGCTGAGTATTCACGTTATATTGCTGTAAAAACGTTTCAAAGCCTTGTTGCAAATAGTCAAAAAAGCAGGGAGTGATCCCCCAAAAACTCATCGAGCCTAGGGAGTTGGGGCTAATTTTCTCACGTAAACCCTGTGGGTTATCGCCAAAAGTATGCTCAGACTGTTGTTGAATATTCAAATACTCGGTTACGGCAACAAGCTTTCCATCCGCAATATTACATACCCCACGATTAACACCACCGTGCTCAGAAAGAGTATCAATAATCGGATACCCTACCATTGCCCATTCAGCGCTTCTTTTAAAGTGCTCACTCAGTAATACAAACGAAGATTTGCCATAATAGTCATCGGCAGTGATCACAATAGCGGGGTTATTAATGTGGGCTTTGGCACACAACAGAGCATGACCTGTGCCCCAGGGTTTTTTCCGTTGGGCAAGTGTTGCTTTAAACTGTTCGGGAACCTGCTCAATGTGTTGCTCCACCAGTACCACATCAAGATCACTAGGCAAGCGTGGCAAAATAGTACGCTCTATTTCACTGCGTACCGCTTGGTTTATTATCAGCACCACCTGCGTCACGCCTGCAGCATGCGCATCAATAATACTCAGCTCCATAATAGTGCAATTTAGCCCTGGAATCTCTGCAATTTGTTTATTGCCACCAAAGCGACTACCTAAGCCACCTGCAAGCACAATTAAACTCAGTTTATGTTTTTTCATTTAGAGTCTGCGCATTTAAGAGGGTAATTTACCAAGCCAAGTTTGTAACCAAGGCTCGGTGACAGGCCAAGGCTCAAAGTCTTCACAGGCATCAATTTCTAGTCGGTTACCCACAGGTTTAGCTTGTAAGTCACGTAATAGTTCATCAAAGCTACGCCCTGCTGCGCAAAACGTATCACCGTAGCTTCTGTCACCCATGGCTACAATGCCAAATGTTTTATTGGTTAACATTGGAAACGTACTGTTAAGCTGATTATAAAGCTCTGCCAAGTTAGCGGGTATATCGCCTTGTCCTGTTGTTGAAGTAACTATTAAAATATGCGTCGCATTTTTTAGATCTTCTAAACTTGGCTCTGCAAATACGCTTACCTGATGGCCAGTTTGCTCTATAGTATCGCTTATTTGCTCACTTAAACGTTCAGCACCACCGTACACGCTGCCTACAAAAATACTAATATGTGCCATTAATAATCCTTTTCTTCACTTGGCCACCCTAACTGTTTGCAAATACTCAACATTGCATCACCTAGTGGCGCTTTAATTATTATCGATTCGTTACTATAAGGATGTACAAAGCTAAGCTCTGTAGCAAATAACATTAATCGCCTAAGAGAAAAGTGTTCTCTAAAAAACTGATTGTGCTGGTTATCACCATGGTTAACGTCGCCAATTATTGGTAACGACAAATGTTTTAAATGGCGACGAATTTGATGTTTACGCCCTGTTTTAGGAAAACACTCTACCAAAGAATACCTAACCGTTGGGTATTTTCCTATGGGAATAGGCAACGCAGCTTGGTGCAAACAGTTAAACTGAGTTTGTGCTTCTTGAGCATCTTTATCCTGATCGGCAAATTTATCAGCGATTTTGTCTAGTTCTTCTTTTAACGGTTTATCTAAAAAAATAGATTCAGGCGCAAATCCGCGTACTAAAGCTAAATAACGCTTTGAGATCGTACCCTCAATAAACAACTGATTCATATCACGCGCGGCTTCTGAGCTTAGAGCAAACAGCAACACACCCGATGTCGGCCTATCAAGACGGTGCACAGGAAACACATGCTGACCGAGTTGATCGCGTAGCATTTGCATTGCAAATTGAGTTTCATGTTTATCTAAAAAGGAGCGATGAACGAGCAAGCCCGATGGTTTATCAATCGCTACATAGTTTTCATCTTGATAGAGGATATTTAGTTCACCGTATTCAACTGGCGCTGGACGTTCGGTCATCAGACTCTCCTAGCAATGAATCTATTTGCGTCAACAAAGAAATAATCTCTTCGCTTCCGGATTTATCAATGAGTGTCATTTGCGCCATAGGAGCAATTGCAAAATTACGTGGCAACGTTTGTTTCATTGTAATAATCTGCTGAATTTTTTCTATAAATACAAACTGTAACCACTGTTCAAATGTAAGCGTATCATGGCAAAAAGGCACGCTTGAATGCAACAATGCAGGATCAATCGGTTCATTTTGCCAAAGCTGATGCTTTTTAAGTAGCGCCGTTAATTGTGTTAAATAGAGTTGGGTTTGCTCAGTCATAATCACCCTTTACTTTGTATATTGCACAATTATACCCTGTTCCCTCAACAGTCGCTATGGCGTATAATTAGCGTAATTTTGTAGTAAAAACAGTTGGAAATTCATGAGTGAACATATAGCCACATTAGGCCAGCTTTTAGACGGTGCAGGAACTCAATGGCGTGCTTTTGACATTGGCAGGCATATCACCAAGCTTGATAAACAACAATTTTTAGCTGTTGAACAAGCGCAAGTTCCTTACCCTTACCCATTAGCAGGCCATGCATGGCTAGCGATTCAATTTTGGGACAGTAAAGCTAGCAAAGAACCCTATGTGTGGTTTTTAAAATTCCCTCTTGATGAACAAAGTAAACTCGTTAGTGCCAGCCGCGACCACTTTGCAGACATGGTAATTCAAGCACTAGGAACAGAAATAACCGGCGAGCAAGCCGATGGCAAACTCGATAATAACCCGTACGTATTTACTCCTAATGCTAATAAATTAGCGGCGTTTAATGCACAAGTTAAAGTGTTATTAAAACAACCAGCCTCACAGTATTATGAGCATGCCCAGCTTTATTTTAGTGGCCAGATTGGTTTTGATAATTGGCAAAGTATGGCACTACAAGGCATTGCTGATTTTGCTTATCGCCTCAACAGTGCTGATAACTTAAAACACTTACACGCTGCGTGGCCTAATTTACCTGTTGAAGTATTACAACCATTAAGCGCAATGCTTGAACACATCGAAATACCACCCACGTTAAGTGAGTTAATGTTAAGTTATGGACAAACCGCTCTTAACAATAATGATGTGGTTACGGCTTCTGCCGCGCTTCGCGCCATATCATCAGGGCAAGCAACTGGGCTTAGCGCACAACTGGTTGACTGCGCTTTAGAATCTACGCTTGGGCAAGACTCAGACATTTTATTAACTATTGCAGGTCGCTGCTTTAAACAATTAGAAGAGCCACAGCGTTTGCATGTATTTATGGATAACTGTGCGCACCATGAGAAAATAGCTGAGTTATTTCCCAGCATTTTTGCAGATTTAGTTGCAATTCCAACTATTCGCCCACATTTATTAGCATTACTACGTAAAGAAAACAGAAGCGAGACGTTAGCTCGCGCAATTGGAAGGTTATTCTCTTAAATGGCTAGTTTATGGACGTTCATACTTATTGGGGCTGTAATTTATTTTTTTGGCTAAATCGTAAAATAGCCGAAGCTGCGAACGTCCATGCCAAACGCCAAAGTGAGCAATTGCAGGTACAACTAATGAGTGTGGCTTGTAGCAAGCGTCGGTTTGGCATTTTAAAAAGTGGTAAACCGGGCATGAAAAGCGAATTTATTTTTGAATTTTCAAGCGATGGTGAAAATGCTTATCAGGGAGTGTTAATCATGGAAGATGAAAAGCTAAAAAGTGTGGTTGTGCCACCACATAAGATATAATTTTTGTAATACAAAAAACCAAGGCGTAACCTCAGTTACGCCCTAATTGCCAACATCCTGTAAGGTATCCTTTACCTGATCCTTGTTTATCATCCACTGAACGAGCAAACTACCCTGTTAGCCCTCCATTGCATCCTGCAATATCCTCTTGCCGTCTTGGCCGTCCTGCGTAAACTAACGCTCCTGCAATATCCTATCGCATCATCCTTGGTATCCTTTAAATAGCTCCTAGCTATTTTAGTACTTCATGTACTTCCTGTTTCATCCTTGCATCCGTGTTAACTTGTCCTTTGCGCTTCCTGCTAGTCACTACTATGCTGCCTAATTCCATATCCATGGCATTAGCTCAGTCATTGAGCTATGTCGTCTTGACAAAGTAAAGTTTAAACCAAACGGCTGGGTATAATAGTGAGGAAAACTAAAAAATTTAATGTCACAAAATTGAAAAAACAAAAATAGCTATAAATAACAGAAGCTTGATGATTATAAACGGATAAATAATGGATTTAAACTGACAAAGAGCACACTAATGTAGGATATATCTCACACTGGTGTGCCCGATTTGGAACATAGGCTTACAGATACGCCATTATGAACAACTACCTTTATTGAGCATTAGCAACTTTAAATAGTAATTCACCCTTAACTTGGTTAAATGAAAGTTGTTTAAAGTGCTCAAATCCTTGCGATTTAAAAAATTTCGTATGCTCGTCACGAGTCACAAATACCGCTATACCAGAAGACTCAGGATTATCGTGTATTAAGCCATCTAAACCTTTAAGTAAAGTGCGACCAAACCCTTGCCCGTGAAAGTGTGGATCAACCGCAATAAACGCTAAAAAGTAATAATTCCCTTGCGGCTTTAAGGCGTCACGAATGGTTTTTTCTTTTTCAATTAATTGATTCGTTTGTAAATAACCTGCACTTAGCATCAGCTTTAATCGCCAATGCCAATAACGCTCAGCTTGTAATTGGCTATTTGACTCAAACACACAGGCAACCGCTTTTAATTTATCATTACGGTAAAGGCCAATTAAAGGCTGCTTCTCTTGCCAAAAGCTACTGAGCTCTTCACGAATAAGTGCACGTAGCTTTTTTTCATAATCGAGCGGGTTATCTTCGTTATACCCTAGCAGAGTTTGTAAAATAGGATCGTTTTGGTATGCCTGATATATCAGGCTGGCTGCTGTGCTTATATCCTCTGGTGCAATATGCTGAACACTAAAGGCGTCTGTCGATTCTGCTGTGGCTGTCATTTTATTTCCTTTGTTATTTTACACCCCCATCGTTACGCCAAGTAACGCATAAGGGATTAATTTTGAACTACAACGATGACCAAATGCTTATATAACTATATACCTAAGTGAGACAAATAAGCGAATTTACATTTTAGTTAGTACGCTCATCCATTGCATTGAGTCAGATCATGCTTTAGCGACTTACTATTGAGTAAATAAAGCATAGATTCAGTAAGGGTTAAACTGGCTAGATATACCATTTCCCCCTAGAGTTAATACATATTAATTCATTTAGGAGCATTATTATGGATACAACAAAACATACTATTAATACCTTGTTCGCCCAACTAGGACTGCCGGATTCGGATGCGCAAATAGATGCATTTATTGCCTCGCACTCCATTGCCGATACAACCTTGTTGCAAGATGCTCCCTTTTGGGATGAAGCCCAACAACATTTTATTGCCGAATCGCTAGCGGTTGATGGCGATTGGAGTGAAGTAATTGATGAACTAGACGTACGTCTTCGTCAAAAATAATTAGGGCCTGTTGATCTTTGCGGATTAAAATTTGTTCAAACTAGGGGCGGTTTTATCGCGGCGCGAGGTTTGTAACCTAGTGGGCTAAGTAAAAACCGAGCAACAAAGAGTAAATCGCCCCTAGGCAGAACCCTTCGGGCAGCGCCTGTTTGGCATTGATGTTGCGTTATCGCCTATTTATCGGGAATAACCACACCACATAGGCTCTGCCTTGCCTAAATACCAAACAGACTGCTGCAAATTTAACCTTGAAAGGTCAACAGGCCCTAATTTAATGCGCATTTTAATGTGCCTTAGCCACTTTATTGATACCATACCCGCTCGCAGCGTCAATGTTGCGAGCTTACTTTATAAAAGAGTTATAATTGAATGAATGCTGCTGTATTTGAAGCTATTAAAGTCCTTCTTGATGAAGGCAAAGTTCCCACTGTTGCACTAACTAAAAGTCGTTTAACAACACCGACCCCAATGCCGGTTATTATTGCTGCGGTGAGTCAATATAAGAATAATCCTGATTCAATTTATAATTTAATGAAACCCCCAAAGCAAAGTGCCAGTAATGAAGATCAAAACAACTCTCAATTAGATAGAATTGAGCAAAAGTTAGATCAATTACTTACACTGCTCGCGCCAAAATAATTTGAGACTATAAATGTTTGTTGTTGATTTAACATTTGACTGCTACCAAGACACCACCTTGGAGCAAGCCGAGCAAGCAATAAATCGCTTGGTAAATGCATTACGCTTTAATGGCCAAATCATTGGAGAAGAATTTCCAACGGTGTTAAAAGATGGCTATTTTATCACTCGCGTTATGTGTCCGACCGAGGACGCTATGCACCCTCTTAACAACAGCGCATTTGTAAAGCACAGTGTTGAAAAGCTCCATGATGCAGGCTTGTTAGCACCAAAGGTGAAAATAATAGGTCAAGACATTCACTCAAACGGTGCCGATGGTTGTAAAGAGCCCTCAAGCTATATTTTATATACTACGTATGTGCACACCTGCAGCCCGCTGTATTGTGGCGATGACTTTTTACCCGTTCCGCTATTCAATATTCCAGCAATTGCCAATGGCGATTATAAAACCCTGATTAAATGGCAAGAAGACTGGCAAGCGTGTGATCAAATTCAAATTAATGGCGCAACTCGCTGTGAATTTCCTGCATTAGAGGAAATAGCCAGCACACAAAGTGATTTGTATCGCCGAGGTAAAGATATAAGCAAACGCATCAGCTTTTTAACTAAAAAGCCTGTTTACTATTACTTATATCGTGTAGGTGGGGTCGATAAAGCCTCGGAGCTTAAGCGTAAATGCCCAAGTTGCCAAGGTGAATGGAAATTACCTGAGCCGTGGTTTGGTTTATTTGATTTTAGGTGTGAGCCGTGTGGTTTAGTGTCTAATATTTCATGGGATTTTCAATAAATCCCATACTTAAGGTGCTATGTCTAAAACATCACACCTTAAAATTACCTTATAATTATACTGCCAACGACGCTATAAATTCACTGAGGTTTTTGGCGAGTACATGATGTGGCTTTTTACCTACATACTCTAGGCACACCTCACCTGTTTCCACTAATACCGTAACAAGTAAATCATCTTGATCAGTTAAACCAATAAAAACACTTGGCGCTTGCTTTAGCTTTCGCTTCATTAAAACATGACCCGTGATATTTTGTTGCAGTAAGTCAAAATCATCCTCATTCCACGCTTGTAATAGTTCCACTTGATGACCATCAACGCTGGCTAAAATACTGCCAGCAAACATATGCCCATAAAACTGGTTAAGTTCATCAGGAAATTCAAGCTCTAATGCGTTAGCGAGATCTGCCAAAGAACCTGCAGGCTCTCTCACTATCGCTTGCCATTGAATCATACCGTGCTCATCGGCTGTGCCTATTTCACAAGGACTTGGCCATTGCTCATCGTGGGCGATGAGTGGCTGCTTTTGTGTATTTTTGATAGTTTTTTCACTAAAGCGTTGGTGAAGTTGGGCTAATTGCATTGCAACAGACATACTGTGAAACTCATTTAATTTAGATATAATGTCCCCATTGTAACTATTTAAGAGCAAACATGACAGATTACAGCAATTCTCCCGATCTTAAAGGCAGCGTACTTGGTCAATCTACTGAGTATGTAGATCAATACACGCCCAGCTTGCTTTTTCCTATTGCTCGCAAGCTTAATCGCGACGCGTTGAGTATTGATGAAGCCGCATTACCATTCAAAGGCCAAGATATTTGGACCGGTTACGAACTATCTTGGTTAAATACCAAAGGCAAACCACAAGTTGCGGTGGCTATATTTACTTTCGAATGCCAAAGTAGTCACATTATAGAGTCAAAGTCGTTTAAGCTTTATCTGAACAGCTTTAACCAAAGTCGCTTTGGAAGTATTGACATTGTTAAGCAACATTTAATTGACGACTTATCAAATGCGGTAAACAGCCCGGTAAAGGTAACCTTATACAGCGCTGATGATTATAATTGTATTCCTTGCACACCGCTTCCAGGTGAGTGTATTGATGAGTTAGATATTGAAATAGATAACTACCATATTGATGCACATTCTCTAAAATCACAAAGCGATAAAGTGGTTAGCGAAACCTTGCATAGTCACCTGCTTAAATCGAACTGTTTAATTACTTCACAGCCGGATTGGGCCAGCATTATTATTCGTTATACTGGTGAGCAAGTGTGTCGTGAGTCATTATTACGCTATTTAATTTCGTTCAGGACCCATAATGAGTTCCATGAGCAATGTGTGGAGCGTATTTATAGCGACTTAACCACTCAATTGAATATTAAAGAGCTTGACGTTTATGCGCGCTATACGCGTCGTGGCGGCCTTGATATTAATCCATATCGCTCAACGCATCATAACGATACCCCTTTTGCGGTAAAAATAAACCGTCAATAAGCTAAACAAAAAAGGAGCCTCAGGCTCCTTTTTTAATCGTTAAGTTGCTTAGTTGGCACAGGCATTCCACACACATCAATGTAATTATGGCTATACGCAAACCATTCCTCGCTACGGCTACCTCGTGCTGAGATTAACTGTTTAAATGCATCTGAGTCTGTTTTCATTACTTGAAATCGGCTGTTATCGCTGCTAACGTCGGCTAATACTTGTAAGTCTGTAATAGGGTTAAACTCGCTACCACTTTTAGGTGTGCGCGCTAACTGGTGAAAATGCGCCATACCTGTCAGTACTCGCCCAAATACGGTAATATTTTTATCTAAATAACGCGGACCTTGCCCTATGGTGACGAAAAACTCTGAGCTGGCACTATTTATATTGTTGTCGCGTGCCATAGCAAATACACCATGGCAATGAATTTGCCATGTTTGATCACGCGTTTCATTTTGAGCTACCGCAAAACCATTTAAAAACCCGGTTATTGGTGCATAACCATCTCCACCCATTTCAGTGATCATAAGCGGCTCGTTGGTGGTTAAATAAAACTCGGCAGGTACTGTGCTATTTTTGGTTTTAGTTAACTTTTTACCCGTGCTATCACCACCTTGAGCAACAAACCCTTCCACAAAACGATAAATATGAGTGCCCTGATAAAAGCCCTGTCGTGCCAATTTTTTAATATTAGCACTGTGTTTTGGCGCAAGCGCTGGATTGAGCTCAATATACGCAGCACCGGTAGGTAGGGTTAGTTTTAAAATATTCTCAGGATCAACCCATCGCCATTGCTCATCTGTTGTAGCAGCAATAATCTCACTACTGGTTAGGCTTTTAACTGGCGTTGATGGCAAAGTGCTTTGCTGGACACATCCGCCGAGCAAAGCCGACGCTATAATAGTGATTACGAATTTTTTCATACCTTTTCCTTTTTATTATTGGTATTGGTATTGGTAAATAAAGGTTAATCCCAATTGAATTTATACAATATGTCGACATTTTGATACAGGCCACTGGTTATTTCTATATATAACTTCGACATTAGCTGATAACGCACCGCCACTTCGCTGAGCGACTCAAATACCCCCACGCTATATTTAACCTGCAAACTAGGGGCGAGATAACCTGATATTTCAACCTTTGTTTGCTCGCCACTACCTTTAGAGCTTAAGCTCACATCTGACAAGCCAAACGATTCACCGACTTTAGACACTAAGCTTTCGCTTCGGCTCACTCCTTGAGAAAGTAGTAATTGAGTTAACATTGCATCCGTTGAACTGTCGCCCTCCCCTAATGGTTGACCATTAAGCAAATACGCTAGGGCTTGTGCTTGGTCCATGCCCGGCTCTGAAAATACTTTTAAATTTGGTTGCTCAACACTGCCAGTTAAAGTAACACCGGCAATCACACCGTCGGCAGTATTATTTGGGTTGCGAATAGCTTTAATATTTAAATGAGGCTTATCTATTGCGCCACTAAAACCAATTTTCCCGGTTCTAATTATTAAGTCTTGACCAAATGCCAAGTAAGTCCCTTCAATTAAGTTAAGCTCACCAATGGCAATAATGGGTGAATCTTGGCTCATTTTTATATCCATATCACCCACTACTTTAGACTCAAGTCCAAATGAGGCTACTCTGACATCATTTTTAACTGTTACTTTTAAATCAATATCGTAGTTAAATGGCGCTTTTTTAGTATTTTGCGTAGTTTGATCTAAAATTATTTCATCATCACTAACCTGTACAGCCCCCTCTGGCAGCTCTTCAATTTCTATTCGACCATAAGGCACCACAACATCACCTACCAGCTTAAGTGCATTGTCAGCTAAACTTATTTTTAACTCAGGCGACACTTTAAACACAACGCCTTGTTGCGCTCTTACAAAAAACTCACTGCCGACTACATTCATATTTACAGCTGGTTGTTCACCTTGCCAATCAACATTCCCCGTTAATTTTACCTGTCCGCCTTGAGGGTCATTTAAATCTCCCTCAATGGTGGCGGTGGACTTATTAAACGCCACATTAATGTTCGAGTTTTTAAGGGCAACAGGCAGTTGTTCACCTTCTAGGTTGATATTCTCTATGTTTAAATTTCCCTCTAACAAAGGGTCTTTAAGTGTGCCTGCTAATGCAACTTGCCCACGAATGGCGCCATTAAGCTGCTCGAACGTATTTAAAAATGGCTGTATATCAGACAATAAAATTTTATCAATTTGAATATTACCGTTAAGCGTTTGCTTATTTTGAATATCATCAATATCAACTTTAGTCGTTACTTTACCCAAAACACTCGATTCTATGTTAGCTTCTATTTGACCAACCTTAGCATCAGAAAAAGCGCTTATGTTTAGCGTTTCTATAGGTAGCTTAAATCGATCTTCTTCGTTAATAAGTACCGCGTTAAGCCCTGATGAATTTAAATTAGCGCGTAGAGTTTTAAGTGTGCCTGCTTGCCAATTAGCAGCAAAGTCTCCCGCTATATCACCACGTGTTATTACATTCTCTGGTAACCAATGTTTTAGCTCTCGCAATGCAAGATTGGCCAGTTTTACGTTAAGCTGACCTAATTTGCGGGTTTGATTTAATCTATCAATACATAACTTACTATTACTCGATTGCCAACAATGCGCACTCACATCAAAGTCGCCCGTTTTCGAATCTATAGTTACAGCTATATCTTTAGCATTTTCAAAGCTAAGCGTTTTATCACTTACGCTAATATTACTGAGTTCACCTTGCCAAATCGCGTTAGCGAGTTTGCCATTTAGTTCAAACGAGGCTGCCCCAGCATCAGCATCAATAGATGCACTCAGTTGATGATCGGTTTTATCACCACTGCCGACTATTTCCACTTTATTAATTTGATGATGCATAACACGCGCTGAATCAAGACTAACGCTGATATCTGTTTGCCAATCGGTAGCGGTGTCTAACTGTGCTTTTAACGCCAACTTATTAATATTAATTTCGTCATAAATAAACTGCTCTAGCTTTAACACTAAATCAACTGCAGGCGTCAACCGCTCGCCTCTTATACTTAAATCGGCTTTACCATTAGCAATAAACGGAAGCTTTGCATCATCATTACTTTGCAGCGCAATAGCCCCATTAATCTGCCATTGCTGATCAACTTCGCCTGTTAAGGTTAACCTGTTTGTGCCGCTGCTAAGGTTAAATTTATTTACAGTGGCTTTAAGTTCATCATTTAAGTTAAATTGAGCAGCAAAATTAAGCGGTACATCATTTAGTAACCCGCTTAATTGGGTGTCATCCATACTTAATTTCCAGCTATTTGAACTGGTAACAAATGCCCCATTAAACTGCCCTGAAATATCACTGGTAAGTGTGTCAGTGAGGTATTGCGCTTTTAAACTCGATAGCGCGCCGCTAAAGTTAGCACTAACCCCATTTTGCCATTCGATATTCGCTTGGATAGTAGCCTGACTATCATTCGCCTTAAGGGCTAATTTTTTTAAGTTTGCTTCGCTCAGTGAGCCATTAATTTGACTGTTAAAATTCACACTTGGATACGCACCTAACTGACTATTCCCAAATAACGATAATTGGTAATCGTTGGCATTGCCTTGCGCGGTTAACTTTACGCCGGTTATCTTTAACTCTTTACTTGCTGTGTCGATAATCCACTGCTCTGCACCGCCATTGATACTAAATGGATAATTTGGTTGTTTGAGATTAGCCGTAGCAGCAAGTTGAAAAGGAAATGATTCACTGCTTTTTATATCTACATTGAGCTTTTCTAAGTCTCCGCCTATTTGCATGTTGGCATCATAACCATGCCCTTTTAGACTAATATCGCCATTAATTGGTAAGCGGCCTTTAAGCTTTGCGTTTAGTGCTGTATTAAGCTGCCACTGCTGATAATTTGCAGACAATGAGGCAACGTTAATCTCAGAACCTATTAGCTTCATTTGTAGCGCAATATTATTTATTATATTTTGCTGTTCGCCCTGCTTTACCGTGAACTGCACAATATTAAACTGTTCTAGATAAATATTGAGTGGCGACATAAATGCGATATTAGGGAGTGCTGGTAACTCAGTAATTGGGGACGAACTGGCTGTATTTGCCCCAGACTGCTCTTTTAACGCGATTAAAACACTCGGAATATTCACGCTTTTAATTTGAATATCAGCACCTTGTGCTTTTGCAGCAAGCTCCAGATTATTAACATCTACGTTTGCACTTGGATGATTTAACACAAACTCAGTGACCGCTAAACGCTTAAGTGCAATATTAAATGGCAAACTGATTTGTTCCAGCGGTTCGCTAGGTGTATCAGGGGAATTAGATGGGGATGCTGGTAAATTTAGTTTTATAGACCGAGCACTTAAGTTATCAATACACACACCATCGCAGTGCCACCAAAATAAATCTAGTTTAAGCTGCTCGGCATTAAGTAATAAACCGTCACGCTCAAAACGCAAATTAAACGGATCATTATATAAAAAACGCCCATTTTTTATTTCAATTTTTAAGCCGTCAACTAACTTATTAGCGCTATAAGCAATTAGCTGATTACCTGGAGCTGTAAAAACAACACAAAACAATGTCACTAATACAGTAACAATTAAGGTACTAAGTGCTGCCGTGACTTTTTTAAATACAGACATTAAATTTCAGGCCCTATGGTAATACTTAAACGAGTGCTTTTACTTTCTTTAGTGAGCCCCCATGCATGATCTATTCTTATTGGTCCTATAGGCGTTAAATAACGAAAACCAAACCCTGCACCAACTTCAAATTGCTCAGAAAAATCATTGGTTGCAGTCCCTCCATCCACGAACAACGCTGCTCGCCAGTTTTTGGCAAATTGGTAATTATATTCAGCCGTCGTCACAATTAAATATTTACCACCGATGCGATCGCCATTGTCATTTTCTGGTGAGATTGATTGATAAGCAAAGCCACGCACACTTTGATCGCCACCAGCATAAAATCTTAATGAATATGGAACATTGTTAATGTCGTCAACTAACATGGCACCTAAGTTTGCTTTTAAAAACACAAGGTGCTTATTAAGGTAAGTGCGCAACCATGCATGCTGTAATTGAACCCTAACAATATTGGTACTAGAGAGCACACTATCAAGCCCAAACTCTGCCGATATAGACCATTGCTCGCCCGAATAAGGGGTGGTGCCACCCTTCGATTGTTTTCGGGCATAACTGATACCTGGTAATAACATTTCTGTGGTGCGCTCTACCCCGTCGCCAATCCGATAGGTTTCTTGCTCGCGTCTGATAAACGCAGTTCTAATCCATTTTTGCTCGGTGAGCCATTGCCTTTGCAACTGCGCGGTTAAAATTTCACTGTAAATATCGTCGGCTAATTCATCCTCAAGTTTATAACCTGCTGATAAGCGCCATAAATCATCATTAGGATCATTAACCGGAATGGTATACGCCATAGAAATATCTTGTTGTTTTTTTGCAACATTAAGATTACTTTCTAGGTAGTGTCCCTGCTCCGTGATCCATGGTTTACTCCACTTAAACCGTACCTTTGGACCGAGCTCGGTATTAAACCCGCCACCAATTTCATAGCTATTAGCGGGCTTATGTAATGCGTCGACTTTTATAGGTACTTGGCTATTTTTTCTAGCTGAAATATCAGCGTAAACACGCACGCTAGTAAAATAAGGAGTACTCGATAAATCTAGGTTATAGTCAGCAATCTTAGATGCTTTATAGTGCTCACTTATTTTAAATGGGGCTAAAGAGCGAATGTATTTTTCTGCGGGGCTTTGATTGGTAATTAACACATCGCCAAAGCGATAACGTAAACCACTTTCAATGGTAAAGGTAATAACGGCGCTATGTTTTTTTAATGACACTTCAAATTTTCGTGCTGGCCATTTAGCATCAAAGTAGCCATGTTCTAACAGAACTGATTCAATTCTTTTATAGGCTGCGCTATATACTCCATGATTTAAAATATCGCCTTGCTTTAACCCTATGCTTTCAATTACTTGCAGAATTGATGGGTCGTGTTTAGCTTCCCCGTTAACGCTAATATTAAGCGCCTCTATACGAGTTGCAGAGCCGCGCTCAATAGTGGCAACAAGCTCTCGCTCATCTTTATTAAATTCAATAGTCACATTTGGACTGTAATACCCTAATGCCTTTAAGCTATCCTTAACTTGCGTTTTAGCGTAACGACGCAGTGAGCGTGTTGATTTTTCACCCACTAAGGGTTTTAAATAAAGAGCAACGTTGTTTTCTAACTCTCCACTAATTCCTTTTATTTCATAATCTTCAATTGTATTGTCAGCTGCAATAGCGAAAAAGCTCACAAATAAGCAAAAACAAATAACGGATTTTAAAAACTGATTGAACAAGTAATCATCCTTACTATGTACCCATAAAAAACAACACACTAACGACAGAATAATAGCATAGCGATAATGAGCCTAACATTAACTTAATCATTATCAGTGTCTAAAATATTAACTGGCTCTATACGAACCCTTTAAATCGCTTTGAGGTTAACTAAAAATTCTTGCGCTTTAATGATTTATTTTGGTTACAATAGCACTAATGAGTAAACACTAATTTTATGAGTTTTAAATGCAATTTCCTGATGATGATAATGGCCAGCTTCTTGCTGAAATTTCCGCCGCCGGTGTAGATTTAAGTAAAATGCAACAAATTGATTTTTACATTTTATTTGAACAACAGGCTGATGCCGAAAAATTTGCAACTGAGATTGTAAACGATGCATTAGTGCAAACTGCTGATGTTGAGAAATGTAAAGATACCGGTGTTTGGGAAGTAATTGCCCATGTACAGATGGTTCCAGAGCATGCACTTTTAGGCCAAGCAGAACAATATATTGAAAGTATCGCTAATAGCTTAAATGGTTATGGCGATGGTTGGGGATTAGACGCAGAAGAAGCATAATTTCATAACGAATGAGATATCCAGCTTAGCCTATCGGCTTAGCTGGTTTGCTTTTCTAAAGCTGCCTTTATAATCAAAAAGTTTGTCTGCTACTTTCCAGCCATATTTTTTACTTTTTCGAGCAATCACAAAATCTGGTGGTATTAAATCAAACTGGGCTTTTATAGCTTGATCTGCACTGATAAATTCAACTGGAGACTGTCCCTGTCCTACACGCTTACCAAATTGCTTATTAAAATAATACAGTGATCCTTTGTTTGCTAAATCAAAAACTTCATCACAACTGGCTCCGTCTTCATCAAAATAAGTAACTTTTAACAATTGCTCTTTAAGTTTAGTCACACTCAAGCCACTACAACGAAGGACTAATGCATCTTTAAGGTTTAACGCATTACGGAGTTTATCATCAGGATCGGCCATCACACCGCCACAGTCATGACATTTTCGAGCAGCAATATCATTTTGTGCACCGCACTGCTCGCACTCTTTAAAACGAAAACGATAATCGCATTGCTCGCTTCCCCCATTATCATCTTCTAATAAGCCTTGGCAGCGCCTACCAAAGTGCTCAACTACTTTGCCATCAGCGTCTGTTTTACCCCAAAATATATTGGCAAAGCCACATCCGGGACACAGCACTTGCACGGGTTCATTATCGCTATCGCCTTTTTTATCACCCACCTCTGGATAAAATAAATCAAAGCCATTGCCCGCATAGTCAATCACTAAACAATCATCTTTACCCTCAGCCAACCTTAAACCTCTACCGACAATTTGCTGGTATAAACTTACCGACTCTGTGGGGCGTAAAATAGCAATAAAATCTACATGGGGTGCATCAAAGCCGGTAGTAAGAACCGATATATTCACTAAATACTTCAATTTTTTAGCTTTGAATTGTTTAATTATTTTATCGCGTTCGCTATTAGGAGTATCTCCGGTGATCAGCGCACTTTGATCCTCGGGTAAATAAGTCATTATCTCTTGTGCATGCATAACCGTAGCTGCAAATATCATCACGCCATGGCGGTTCTCACTATATTGAATAACTTGCTGTAAAATTGTTTGAGTTGCACGGGTCGATTTTATTAACAGCGCATTCATATCCTCATTGCTATATTGCCCAAATGCATTGCTACTTAAAGATGAAAAATCATAATGACTAATTGCAGCATCAACCTCTTTAGGGGGAGTTAAGTAGTTATGCTTAATCATATAGCGCAAAGGTAATTCAAAAATACAGCGTTTGAATGGGCTTTCCTTATTGCCACGCACAAAGCCATGGTAATGATGCTGATAAATCCAGCCTAACCCTAGTCGGTAAGGCGTCGCGGTTAAACCTAACACTTTTAATTCAGAGTTGTGAGATTTAAGTGCATCAATAACTTTTCCGTATTGGCTTTTCTTTTCGCCATTTACTCTGTGACACTCATCAATAATAAGTAATGAGTAGTGCTCATTAAGTTTATTTAGATTACGCGATAACGACTGCACGCTGGCAAAGGTAACTTGGTGGGTTAACGATTTCTCTTTGAGACCTGCGGAAAATATACTCGCCTCAAGACCAAAGCTTTTATATTTTTGAGCATTTTGCTCCACTAATTCTTTTACGTGCGCCAACACCAATATTTTTTGTTTAGCAATACGCGCAAGTTCAGCTATCACCAAACTTTTACCAGCACCTGTAGGTAAAACAATAACAGCAGGTTCGTTAGTTTTTCTAAAGTGTAAAACGGTGCGTTCAACCGCTTCGCTCTGATAGGGTCTAAGGGTGTAGGTCATTTAGATATTAACTTAGTTTATGTAGTTAAATTTTAACAAACAAACCACTTTTTAATAGCCATTTATAAATATTTAAAAAGTTTTAATTATATTTCCTTTAAAAATAAAAAACGGCCCCAGTATCTGGGGCCGTTTAACTTTTAACTTAGAACTAATTATTAGTTTAATAAGTCCTGAAAAGTAACATTAGAACTTTTGAGAAATACCAGCAAAGAACTGACGACCATAAAGTCTGTAGTTACTTTCATCAGTGCTACCATTAGATGCAGTTTCGATGAAAGGAGGTAACTCATTAGTTAAGTTACGAACACCAAACTGTACTGTAGTATCAGTGCTGAAAGTGTATTGACCTGACAAGTCATGGTAAACCTGTGAGTCTATAGTAGCTTTCATTCCCTCAAGCTCACCTGCAGCATTGAAGAAAGAAAGGTCAGCATATTCTAGGCTTGAAAGGTAGTTAGCTGCGTAAACAACTCTTAAGTCATCTAACATGTAAGTTGCATTAAATAATACTTTGTCTTCAAAGTAAGACGTATCATTTTCAAAACGACCAGCTAAATCTTCAAGATTAAACGTTGCTGTTTCTGCGTTGAAGTTTTCTTCACCTCTTTCTAAGAAATGAGTCCAAGCAAGGTTAAGGCGTAACATACCTTTAGGTAGCTCATAGCTGTAGTTTACATCTACGTCTATACCTTTAGCTGTCATACCAGCAAGGTTAGTTGTACGGCTATCAACTTTGTCGATAGTACCATCTGCCGCACGAGTGATTTTAGCACACTGCTCTTCTAGAAGACCTGTGTAACAACCATTCATGATGTCTGTAGTATCTAAAGAATCGATTTTACCATCGATGTTGATATCCCAGTAATCAACTGTGATACCAAGGTTATCGATAAAGTTTGGAGCCCATACGAAACCAACAGTGATTGTTTCACCTGTTTCAGCTTGTAGCTCTGTGTTACCACCTACGCGAGTACGAATTTGAGAGTCAGTGCTTGAGTGACCACCTGTTGGTACACCTTGAGTGCCACATAATGCTTGACCTGCAGCTGATAAATCACCGTATCGAGCAGCGCCACATGGATCAGATGCTGTTTCAAAAGAATCCGCAGCAGGAGAATATAGATCATCTAATGTAGGTTCACGGTATACTTCTGAGTAGTTAGCACGGAATTTCAAACCATCAAAAACGCGCGACTCTAACTTGGCATTCCAAGTAAAGCTAGTACCTGTTGTACTGAAGTCATCGTAACGACCGCCTACTGTAAGATCAAGAGTTTCAACACCCATGTCTGCAATTAACGGGATTAAGAATTCAGCTGTTGCTGCAGTGTAATGTCTGCCAAGACCTGTAAGTGGTTGACCAGTATTACCTGTCACTTCGTCAAAGAATTTACCTGAGTCAGTTACATCTTCAAATTCTGTCTCGTAATACTCGAGTCCGAACGCGCTGCCTACATAACCTGCAGGTAGTTCAAATAACTCACCTGACACGTCTATGCGAACTTGGTGGAATGAATCGTTATAAGAATCACCAAGAGGAGCCGTAACATAATCAAGCATTTCTTGAGTCACAGTACCTGGACCACCAAATACATTTAGCGATACACAACCAGCAATTGGGTTAGCTTCTGTACCACATACGATGTTACCGTCAGCGTCTTTAAATGAAGGACCCATTGCATTTGATAAGTTAGGACCATATAACTGACCAAAATCAGTATCATTTAAGCTATTAGCGCCATAGTTGTAGTAAGCGTCATAGGTCCAAGAATCATTAATATCACCAGTAAGACCGATCACGTTTTGGAAGCGAACATAATCTTGCTCAAATGAACGACCGCCTTCAAGCATACGACGACGTGAACGAATTACATCTTCGCCAAATGGGTTGTAGTAGTTATCTGCAGAAACACCATTTACCATGTTACCAGCAGAGTCAGGTACTAAGTATCCTGGATCAAAACGAGTATCGTAAGGAACAGCGGCAAGCTCTTGACGAGATTCACGTTTGTTGATACGAGTTTCTGTATATAGGGTTACGCCGTCAAAAACTTCAAATGACGTGTCAACAAAGAAGTTTACTACTTCATAAGGTGTTTGCATTAGGTTAACTGGAGCGTAGTTATATGTATCGTTATTCGCACCACCACCAACGAAAGGTCTCATGTCACCTGCTGCAGGTTTACCATCAGCACCTGTTGGACAATTACCATTTGTGAAACTACCTGGTTGATTTCTAAGGTAGAAGTTACCACATGGAACAGAGCCTGAACCTAAAATAATTACGTTTGCATTATCTGGATCATCTTGTGGAGTGATTAGGCCATTTTCATAAAAGCTTTTAGCTTGATCTGTAGAACCTACGTACCAAGGGTATTGGAAGAAATCTACACCCTTTACATCGCCTTGATAGATTGGGTCTTGTTGAGAGTAATCAAAACCAACAGTAATATGACCTGAGTCAAATTCTTTACCAGCTACAATTTCAAAGTTTTCTTGCTTGCCTGCGCTGAAATCGTCGTACCAAGAAGTATTAGCTTTTAGTTCAATACCTGTAAATTGCTTTTTAGTGATAACGTTAACAACACCTGCCATAGCAGCTGAACCGTAAGTTACAGACGCGCCATCTTTAAGAATTTCGATTCTTTCGATCATTGCAGACGGGATGTTTTGGAAATCACTTGAAACAGGTTTGCGACCATTAATTAGTACAAGTGTTCTTGACGAACCTAGACCACGAAGCTCTACGAATACACCACCGTTACCGCCGTTGTTTGTACTTGTAGTAGCTGGTGAGCCCGACATTACAGGGTTTGACTGAATGAATTCACCAACATTACTGATACCCATATCACCCATAGACTCGCCAGAAATGGTAGTGATTGGAGCAACACCTTCAAGATCAGTTCTTGTTAAACGTGAACCGGTTACTTGAATTCTTTCAACTTGTTCTGCACCCTCTTCTGCAGCAATTGAGCTTGCTGAGAAAGCAGCAGTAGAAGCTGCACCAAAAGCGATCGCTAAACGAACTGCTTTTGAAACTTTGTTATTTAACATTTGATTCTCCCTAGAATACTATTTGTTTTTTTATTTTTGACCACTTTTGTTAATTAAATTGTGATCATGCCCTAGATGATAATACTTTGATCACAACACGGTCAACATTAAATTAACCTTAAAAACACTTTAAGTGACTTCTCGTTATCATTTTTAAGTTTATTTGGTTCGCTTTTTAAGCTTTTTTTGGATTTGATTTAGAAACAACCTAAAAACAAAAAGATAAACACCTGATTTAAATGATAATTATTAATTTATATTAGATTTTTATTTTGTAGTGATTTAAAACAATTTTGTAATCATGATCACAAATGTTAACTTTAAAATTTACAATTTTTATGCGAAATAGGAACTAATAATCGAAAAAAAACCTACAAAGCACCTATTTTGCTCATAGCTAAGTTAAAATAATGTAGCTTGAGTAGATTCAGTTGATGTGTTTAAAGCGCTTAATATCATTTGCGCTACGGGTTCAAGCTGTCTTTGAATGTATAGGGGGTAATTAAGGGTGTTTTTACCTGTATAAAGTTCGGCGCCAGTTATTGCGTAAACATATTCGATTACTTGCCCGCGTTTTATTTCAAACTCAGGATGGCTCGCTTTGTGTTTTTTAACTGCTTGAACGTGAGGTGGGATATTTTTAATATAATCGCTCAGATGCTGCCCTAAACGCTTTCTATAAACGAGCTTGTGGTCAAGGTCACCGCTGTATAATTTTTGCGTGTAGCTGTTTATTATATTGTGCAGTTGCTGTATTTCGAAGTGGCTAGAGAAAAGAGTTTCAAACAACTGAGTTTGGAACTCCTGCGCAAACTCAGTCCAATCACTGCGAACGGTTTCCATACCTTTAAAGACCAACTTTTTTTCATTTTTTTTGGTTACTTGACCAACATAACGTTTTTTAGAACCTGTTTTTTTACCTCGTATAGTTGGCATAAAAAACGGACTGTAATGGGTTTCAAATTCAATTTCTAAATAGCTTTGTAAGTCATAACGCTGCCTCAAGTCGACCTGCCACTTTTCGTTTATATGTCGAACAAGTTGGCTGCCAATCTCGTTGCATTGCTCAGGACTTGTATCTTCACTGAGTTTTACAAACGTAGAGTCGGTATCACCATATATCACCTCAAAGCCTTGCGCTTCTATCCATTTACGAGTTGTTTGCATTATTTCATGGCCACGTAAAGTGATAGAACTAGACAAGCGCGGGTCGTAAAACCGACAGCCTTTAGAGCCCAGTACGCCATATAAGCTATTCATAATAATTTTAATCGCTTGCGAGAGCATAGGTTGATTAGTGTCTTTTGCCTTTTGACGAGTTTGTGTCAGGTGTTCGATTAATTTTGGCAGGTGGTGTTGCGTTCTTGAAAATAATGCCTGATTAAATCCTTCAACCGCTTGCTCTGGTTCCTTCAACCCTGCGATTAAACCTAGCGGGTCAATACAAAACGTACGCATAATTGACGGATATAAGCTTTTAAAATCAAGTACCAATACGTTTTTAAAAAGCCCTGGAGTCGACTCCATCACATAGCCACCAGGGCTTTCAAAAGATAGCCCATGATCGCCTAAGTTGGGAGCAACATAACCACTGCGATGTAACAGCGGTAAATATAAGTTTGTAAATGCGGCAACCGAGCCACCCATGCGCTCAAGTTCTAGCCCGGTGATTTGAGTTCTGACTATGGCAAATTCAAATAACTTTAGTTTTTCGAAAATCTGATTAACCAAAATGCAGTCTTGACGATTATAAGCCGCTAAAGAAAGCTTATCTTCATTAAATTGACGAACAATTTCTGTTAATCGGTTATCGGTTTTTATTAATTTAGATTCGTTAAGCACCCGCTCTGCAACACTGGCTAACGAAAAGCTGTCAAATCGATAAGTGGCATTCTTCAAGGTATCAATGCCATCAATGACGCACCGCCCTGGAAGCGTTAATCGAGTGTAATGACCTTTATTAATATATAAAGGTTGATTATCTCGGCCAAAACTCAGGGTAAGTCCTAACGCCTCAGCGCGTTCTTGCAATAAACTAAAATCAAAATCAATAACATTCCAACCAACAATAACATCGGGGTCATTATTTATAATGTACTGCTGCAGCTTGGTGAGCAGGTTAATTTCGTCGAAGCACCAGTCTATTTCAAATATAGAGTCGTTCTGCTGCTGTGGCTCACCTATCATCAGTACACAATCTAAGCTATTTCCCACCAGTGCAACACTAAATAGCACGCCATCGGCATTGCATTCTATATCCAAAGAAACAGACTTAAGCGTTGGCGTATACTCGTTGTTTGCTTTTAGCTTTGCATCACTAATTTCAATAAAGCCGTTTTGAGCTTTGGCGTTACCGGTTACCCATACGCCCCCTTTAATAAAGCGCTCCATTAAAAAGCGGTCACTGTGGCGCACATCGGCTTCATAAATTGGCATTACTTGCTCTAAAAGAGCTCGTGCAGTGTATAAACTTTTTATATCGTTAAAGTAACAGGCCACACATTCGCTACCACTAAAGTGACAAAGCTCAACATTTTTAAACTGCGTTTTTATATTTGCCTGAGTCAGTAAAGCACTTGCAGTATCTTGCTCTGTCAATGGGATGAAAAACAGCGCTTGCTGGTTTTCAATCGTCACTTTTATCGGGCCCTGCTCAGAGCTTAGCCAATAGCACAAAGTAATACCTTGTGCATTTTTAGCAGTGTATTGTTGCCTTGATAAAATAAAGCCCTGATAGATTGCTTGTGTCAATGTTCGATCCCACTTAATATATACACTGTAATTATATACATATTTTAGGTTAATCATCACATGCTATCGAGCTCACTTAAAAAAACAATTAGACAAGTACACCAGCATGTTGCAAATAACCTAACCGATTACCGCCCTCGTAGTAGTCAAAACTATTTAGTTGCTGAAATAGCAAAAACATTAGCCGGTGAATATCATAAAAAACAACGTATTTGTGTTATTGAAGCAGGCACAGGCACCGGTAAGTCATTAGCTTACTGTCTAGGCGCTCTACCACTGGCATTAGCACAAAAAAAGAAACTAGTTATTTCTACGGCTACTGTAGCTCTGCAAGAGCAATTAATCGCTAAAGAGCTACCATTTTTTAAAAAACACTCAGGGCTCGATTTTAAATTTGATTTAGTAAAAGGCCGCCAACGTTATATTTGTGCACACAAACTTCATAATGCGCTAAACAGCGATAGCCAAACTCAAATGGAGTTTATGCCTACCCTTACATCGCCATTAAGTGACATGGAAACTAAGTGCTTAAAGCAACTTTACGATGCCTATGTCAATAAAAAATGGCAAGGCGATAGAGACAGCTGGGCTGATACCATTCCTGATAGGGTATGGGGACTAATCGCCTGCGATAAACATGCCTGCCAACGCCAGATGAAAGCACACCAAACATGTCCTTTTCAACTCGCCCGCCAGCAGTTAATGCAAATGGATGTATTGGTTATAAACCATTCGTTACTGTTAGCTGATTTAGATTTAGGGGGCGGAAAAATTTTACCTGAGCCCGACAATACTATTTATGTAATCGATGAAGCGCATCACCTTGCGCATATTACCCGCGATTTTTCATCTGCTGCAGCTACAATAAAAGGCACGATAGATTGGCTCGACAAACTCACTAAATTTAGTGGCAAAATGGCCAAAGTGTTAGTTGGGCAAAAAGGTATTGGGCAAAACTTTAAGTTATGCGATAGCGTTAACGATGCTAACAAAGATTTAAAAGTAGTGCGCGATATTCTAGACAACGCCGATTTTGAATATTCAAAAGACGATACCTATCGCTTTGAACATGGTGAAATTCCTAAATCGCTACACGCTAAGGCAAAAGACATTAGCGAAGCCACGCTTGATGCATTACGGTGTTTGAATAAAATGCACGACACCCTCACACAAGATGTAAGCGACGGTGATATTAAACCTTATGTTGCCGACCCCATTCTGGCTGAAAGTGGGCAATACATAAATCGCTTAGAACAACTTAATAAATTATGGTTTAGTTACGCTACTAAAGGCGAAGGCACGCCGCATGCGCGTTGGATAAAACGACTTGAATATAAAAGCCATCATGATCACTTGCTTAGCGACTGCCCCATTGAGGTCGGTTACTATTTAAAAGATAAGCTGTGGAGCGAATGTGCTGGAGCCGTGTTATGTTCAGCTACCTTGAGCGCACTAGGCTCATTTGATCACTTTGCTTATGAAAGCGGTCTTGCTAAAGAAGAAGGGGTAAAGTTTATAAAAGTCCCCTCCCCGTTTGACTACCCTAAACAAGCCACTCTGCGTATTCCGACGTCAAGCATAGAGCCAACAGATAAAGAATTTAGCGATCATATTGCTAAAACATTACCCGAATATCTAAACACTAAAAAAGCTAACTTAGTGTTATTTGCCTCTTACTGGCAAATGGACCATGTAAGTAAGTTTCTTAGAAAAAAAGGATTTAACTTATTAGTACAAGGTGAAATGTCACGAGAAGCTTTACTCAAATTACACACTAAAAATATTGATGAAGGCAAAGGCAGTATTTTATTTGGCACCCAAAGCCTTTCTGAAGGACTTGATTTACCTGGTAAATATTTAGAAAACCTAATTATTACAAAAATTCCATTTGCGGTGCCCACCTCGCCTATCGAAGAAGCACAAGCGGAGTTTGTGCAAAGTAAAGGCGGTAATCCGTTTTTATCGATAACCGTGCCAGACGCAGCAAAGAAATTGGTACAAAGCTGTGGTAGACTGCTGCGCAAAGAAAGTGATATTGGCACAATAACTATTTTAGATAGACGCTTAATCACCAAACGATATGGCAAAGCCATGCTTGACACCTTACCACCTTTTAAAAGACAAATAGATTACTGATGTTTGAACTTGCACTCGACCCAACAACTTGGGCTATTTTATGTGGCGTTGCACTTTTAGCGGGCTTTATTGATGCTATTGCTGGCGGCGGTGGATTACTTACTGTACCGGCACTGTTAACGGCGGGATTGCCTCCTCACTTGACGCTCGGCACAAATAAATTGGCCGCCAGTTTTGGCTCGTTAACTGCCAGTATCACCTATTATAAAAAACAGTTATTTAACCCACGATTTTGGTTTGCTTCTATTATGGCTACCGCCATAGGTGCTTTGTTAGGCACACTCATTGTTGATCATTTAAGCATTGAGTTTTTAAATAAGCTCTTACCTATTATTATTATTTTAGTGGCTTGCTACAGCTTGTTTGGTAATTTAAGTACCACACGAAGTGACGACCTGCCTAAGTTAACCCCAACCATAAAACTAAAACAGTGGCTACAAGGATTAAGCCTAGGTTTTTTTGATGGTTTAGCTGGGCCTGGAACGGGAACTTTTTGGACTGCCTCAAACGGTATGCTTTATAAAATGAGTTTGCTACTTAATTGTGGTTTGGCGCGTTCAATGAATTTTGTTTCTAACTTTATCTCGCTGATCACCTTTGTTGCACTTGGCCATGTTAACTTTTTACTGGGAATTACAATGGGCTTCTTTATCATGCTTGGTGCATGGTTTGGCGCACATTCAGCGATTCGTTTTGGCAGTAAATTTATTCGTCCAGTATTTAATACTATGGTTATACTTTTAGCATTAAAACTAATTTACGAGGCATACTTTTAACATGCAACCTGCCGCTTTAGATAAACTACGCCAACAAGTTGCCACGCTTAAGCAACAGGCAGAGCAATTTGACAAAGCAAAGCTCTTTTCTAAAAACCGGTATATGCAGGCACAGCCGAGCCTATTTGACAGAGCCGTGTTTAGCACCAAAAGTATGAACTTAGCCGACTACGTAGTAGAAATAGAAGATGAAATAGCTAGCTTACCACCGAGCGAACACCGTCATGCATACACCTATGCACTTGAGCGTATTGCCAGTCAGGTACAAGCGGTATTTAATGTTATTAAATCGACCCCTATTTGGGTGAAAGAAAATAAAAGTCATTATAAGCCTCGTGCTAAACAGCCTGTTTATAAACAAGCGGTGCAAAAAATCATGCAATCATCCCATGAGTTATATGATGAGCTTAAACAAAACCATGAATTTGAACGTCGCCTAGTACTGATGATTGAAGAGCGTAAACTACAAATGGAAAAAGCATCGCCTGCGCAAGCACAAAAGCTTAACCAAGAAATTTTAACTACTCATGCACGACTCGGCCGTTGTAGAAAAGCGATTTCTGCCACCGAAGACAAAATTCAACAAGTAGAAAAACAACAGCTACGCTAATGCAGCTTTTTTATCACCCTCTCTACTCTGCTTTAGCGCTCCCTGAGCGCCATCGATTTCCAATTAAAAAGTATCAGCAGCTTAAACATGAAATAGAGCGTTTAGGCTACACCCAATTTATATCGCCTTCGCCAGCAACTAAAGCGCAGTTAAGCTTATGCCATAGCTCAGATTATATTGCTGACTTTTTAAACGGGTCGTTAACTGACAAAGCGGTTAAAAAAATGGGATTTCCTCACTCTTATAAACTTGTTGAGCGAACTCTTTACTCTGTTGGTGCCAGTATTCAAGCCGCTGAAACAGCACTTGAAAGTGGTTTAGCGGCTAATTTAAGTGGCGGCTATCACCATGCTTACAGCAATTACGGCAGTGGCTTTTGTATTTTTAATGATTTAGCCATTGCGGCAGCGCATCTTATTGCAACGGAGAAAGCCGACACTGTATTAATATTTGATTGTGACGTGCATCAAGGTGACGGTACCGCGCAAATAACCCAACAGCACGAGCAGATAATTAGTTGCTCAATTCACTGTGAACAAAACTTTCCTCGGCAAAAACAGCTCTCAAACTATGACTTTGGCTTACCTGCAAACACCACAGATGCAGAGTATTTAACAACACTAGAGCAAGCTCTTGAGTTATGTGTTCGCCTCCACCAGCCCGATATTATTTTATATAATGCGGGCGCCGATATTTACACCAAAGACGAACTCGGCTTATTTGATGTTTCCTTAGCTGGTATATATGAGCGCGACTTTACCGTTCTTAATTTTTGTAAGCAGCGAAACATACCGCTGATGTGCGCTTTAGGTGGCGGTTATCAACGCAACATCAACAATTTAATTAGGGTCTGTTGACCTTTCAAGGTTAAATTTGCCGCAGTCTGTTTGGTATTTAGGCAAGGCAGAGCTTATGTGGTGTGGTTATTCCCCATAAATAGGCGATAACGCAGCATTAATGCCAAACAGGCGCTGCCCGAAGGGTTCTGCCTAGGGGCAATTAACTCTTTGTTGCTCGGTTTTTACTTAGCCCACTAGGTTACAAACCTCGCGCCGCGATTAAATTGCCCCTAGTTTGAACAAATATTAATCCGCAAAGGTCAACAGACCCTAGTGTCCATAAGCAACTATTTAAAGCGGCTCTCGATTTATAACAATCCTTGGTATAGACTCATTACAGACAATAAAAAAGAGTGACAGGAATATGCGATTAGATGACGACATACACAATTTTTACGAAAAACTCGTTTTAGAAGAAATAGAAAAACGTAAACTTAATGAACGTTACAACGACGATGTAATGGCTGACTTTTGCTGCACCGTTCTCAATCAATTACCCCCCGCTATATTCGTTACGATGTAGATATGGCGTTTTATTTGACTCAAACAGATCGTTTAGATATGCAGCAACGCGTAGAAGTTGCCATTAATTTTGCGATTGATCAAATAGCTAAAAAGAAAGCGCTCCATGAGTAACCCACTAGAAGAAGCTCCTACACACGTGAAACTGGCTGTTGATTTAATTATGATATTAGAGCAGCATGATGTAGAGCCAGAAGAAGTATTAAAAGCGCTCGATATCGTAAAAAGTGACTTTGAAAATAAAGTAACAAAGCGCACTTAGCGCTTTTTACTTCCTAAACGCAAACCCTATTTGTAGATTGTTGTACCAGTAACAATAACTGCGCGGCCGCTTTAGCATCATCTAATGCACGGTGATGGTTAGTTAAATCTAAATTAAAGTGTGCAGATAAATTCCCCAGTGAGTACGACTTTAATCCCTTAAATGCTTTACGTGATTCAACAACGGTACATAGTTTTGGCATTTTAAAGTTGATTCCCAGCCCCTCAAGCTCTTTTTTAATAAAGCCATAATCAAAATTAACATTGTGAGCGACAAAAATACTACCCGAAAGCTTATCTAATAAAGTCGAAGCAATGTCGCTAAATATAGGCGCATCACTTACCATGGCGTCGTTGATACCGGTTAGTTTAGTAATAAAACGAGGGATAGGCCGCTCTGGGTTTATCAGCGTAGTCCATGTATCAATAATGTTGCCTTGCTGTATTTTAACAACACCAATTTCGGTAATTCGGTTCCCCCCTTTTAGGCCCCCTGTTGTTTCAATATCTACCACACTATAAATCCGCTTAGGATCTACATACCAGTTTACCGCTGCAATATTTACGATAAAGCCACAGCTTTTTAAATTATCGATACTCACTAGCTGGTTTCTTTTAAGCTTATCTCCTGGCGCTTTAACCTCTTCAAAATGAACGGCATTATTATCAACAATCATTAAATCGGGGTAACCATCTTTTAGCTGTCGGTAGTTCTTTGCCATGTTTTTTAAATGCTGAAGTAAAACGGTTATTGGGCTCTTTAATATAAGCATCTCTACTGGCTTTAATACATCTGGGTGCCATCTAAATAAGCCATTTGGTTGCTCATAATATCTTGCGGCATGGTTACACACTAAACGCAGCAATTTCTGGGCACTATTACACGCAGCTAGCCGCGCTTCTATTTGTGAGGATTGATTTAAATAAAATGTGTCTGTTTTTAACGCTTGCGGGAAAATATCAAATTCGTTACAAGGTGGTGTTGGGGTTTCAATAAACAGCTCTTGCCAAAAAACCAGCGCAAATAAGCTTTGCCACAAAGTATTTTCAGTATAAAAAACCTGTTTGCCTTGACGAGTGTAGTGATCGCTCACACCTAACTCAACATCGCCACGGTAAAGTTCATCAACTTCTATAATGCAGCGTGTACTGGCTAACATTTCACTGAGCCGCGAACGGGTTTGCTTGTTAAATTTACGCATTAAAAAGTCATCTGCAAAGTACAGTAACTCATCGGTAAGCGGGTTTTCTATAATTTGCTCAAGATGTGCTTTTACCCATTGCTTATTGCCCTGTCGATATTGCTCCCTTATTTGAATTTCTAAGGCTTGTGCATCGTCTTCGCAGGCATTAAGTACATCAAACGCAAGTGTTGGGTTAGTTGTTTTTAGTTGCTTATAAAGCATAACCAGTAACTTGTTTTTTAACTCTTGTGCAATAACCCCTACCGCTACTTCATTCATTAACCACTTTGCTAGTCCCTCTCTTTCATTGTCATCTTTTGTATTTTTAAGCGTTAGTCGCAAACGGTTTAATGCATAGTTAGACTGCGCTTCCTCTATTGAATCAAAGCGCGACAAGCTTTCACTATGCTCTTGCCTAACAGGTGTTACGCCTAAATCTCGCAGTACAAATCGATTTTGATGATTAATATCGCCAGCACTGAGTCTGCCAATATATAAAAACTCAAAATACTCGTAATACTCTTCTCTATTATTTATCACGTACTGGTTATATAAATGCACAAGGCACTCTGGCTTAGATTCAAAGAATGAGATGGCTACTTCAACTAAGTTACTTTTAGCTGCACTTTTTTTAAATAATGGCGGTTGTTCTTGCTTTTCTAACAGCTCGATTAGCGCCGGTTTTGTTAGGTGACTTAGTAGTTGCCTATGATCTTTATTAGAGGGTTCTACAATTAACTTTGCCGCTTTTAATTTAAAAAGTGCTTGGTATGGCGAGCTAATTTCTTCGTAGTTTAATGATTGGGTTTGAACTAAATAAGGCTTACGAGAATAAATGCGCGCCAACATACACTGGCTCTGCTCGTCGAGCGTATTTATTTTACTAATAAATGAAATATGCTTTTGCTCGAGTAAATGCATGCATTTCTCGCTCACAAACGTTAATAGCTCTCTAAAATGTGCCAAATAATATTTCGCTGGTAACTCTTTTTTCATAAAACCGCCCACACTGTATATAAAAACAGTATCTAGTATCTCGTTATTTTTATCAACCCAATAAATTTTTATGCATACGTATTACTATTGAAATATCTTTTTTAGCGTGATCACTCTGTGCTAAGGTTGCCAGCAAATTTAGTGCTACTTTAACTACATTACACATAATAAAAATTAGGATTGAACAACATGACGACACAGCATACAACTAAAGGTGAGCATAGCGCACAGACGAAGTGCTCGCTTTTATATGTTATTTTTATATCGGCCGTTGCCGCTATTGGTGGCTTTTTATTTGGTTTCGATTCGGGCGTTATAAACGGCACCGTATCGGCATTAGGTAATACATTTAATTCAAGCAGTGTTGCAACTGGTTTTAATGTTGCATCTGTATTATTAGGTTGTGCGCTGGGGGCATTAGCCGCTGGCCCATTAGCTGACAAATTTGGCCGTCGCGCTATTATGATTGTCACTGCTATTATATTTGCAGTTAGCGCTTTTGGCTCTGGGGTTGCCGACAGTTCCGCTGAGTTTATTTTTTACCGCTTATTTGGCGGATTAGGCATAGGTGCAGCCTCTGTTTTAGCACCTGCTTATATTGCAGAAGTAGCACCAGCAAGTTTACGTGGCCGTTTAGCGACATTACAACAACTCGCTATTGTTCTTGGCTTATTTGCAGCCTTTTTAAGTAACTATCTAATTGCTAACGCTGCTGGCGGTGCAGAAGGTATTTTAATGTTAGATTTAGCCGCATGGCGCTGGATGTTTTGGGCTGAACTTGTTCCTGCAGGCTTATTTTTAATTGGCGTACTTTTTATTCCTGAGTCACCGCGTTACCTAGTCGCACAAGGTAAACTTAAACACGCTAAAACTGTATTTAATAAAATCTCAAATGACGATGCTGATACGCAAATCAATGACGTGAAACAGTCTCTGCAAAGTGATAAAAAACCAAGTATTCGCGACTTATTTATTGATGGCAGTAAAAAAGTACATCCTATTGTTTGGGTGGGTGTGGCTTTATCAGTTTTCCAACAATTTGTTGGTATTAACGTGGTATTTTATTACGGCTCAGAGCTATGGCAAGCCGCTGGTTTTGATGAATCACAATCACTGTTTATTAATGTACTTGCAGGCACCACCAATATTTTATCTACCTTTATAGCTATTGCCTTAGTCGATAAAGTAGGCCGTAAGCCACTATTATTGGTAGGTAGCATAGGTATGTTTATTAGTTTAAGTGCACTTACCTACACCTTTGGAAGTGCAGGCCTTGATGAAGCGGGCAAGTTAGCACTTAGCGAAAATATGGGTACCTTTGCATTAATAATGGCTAATTTATTTGTGGTATTTTTTGGCTTAAGCTGGGGCCCTATTGTATGGGTACTACTTGGTGAAATGTTTAATAACCGTATTCGCGGAGCAGCTCTTGCTGTTGCAGCTAGCGCACAATGGATAGCTAACTTTGCTATTACTATGACCTTCCCGATTATGCTCGACAGTATCGGTTTAGCAGGTGCTTATGGCTTTTACACCCTTTCGGCATTTATTAGCGTATTTTTTGTAATCAAATACATCAAAGAAACGCGCGGCATGAAATTAGAGTCAATGTAATTATATAGCCTGAGTAGCGCCGACTTTCCATTAGTTTACTCAGGCTAATCCCCCATTCTATTATCTTATTTTTCTGCTCATAAAACTAATTAGATACATTTAACCATTTGGCAAGCGGATACTCTCTGGCACGGTGTAAGCTTTTGCCTGTTGAACTATTATCAGCTGAGAATGTTACCAATCACAGTGTATAAATCATCACTATTAATTGGTTTGGCGATAAAGTCATCCATACCTGCTATTAAACATCGCTGTTTATCTTCTTCATAGGCATTAGCCGTAATCGCTACTATAGGCACTCGCAAACCTGTTTTAACTTCCATAACTCTAATTGTGCGTGTACATTCATAGCCATCCATATTAGGCATTTGGCAATCCATTAAAATCAAATCAAACGATTGCTCTTTTAATACATCAAGAGCCTTAACACCATCTTCGGCCATAACTATCACCGCTTCAGTCGGCTCCAACATTTTTGAAATAACATGTCGGTTAATCGCATTATCTTCAACTAACAGTATGTGCTTACCCAACAGGTTTGGTTGCATAGCTGTTTTTTTAGGTAACGTTGATGGGGCATCTGCTGATTTTGGTGCACTAATGCTAAACGTAAATGTACTACCTTTACCCTCTTCGCTATGTAACTGAATTTCACCGTCCATCATTTTTATCAGCTTTTGAGAAATAGCCAACCCGAGCCCTGTTCCTCCATATTTACGAGCAACGCCCACATCAGCTTGAGTAAATTCGCTAAATAACAGTGATTGCTGTGCCTTCGCAATACCAATACCACTGTCTTCAACGCTAACTTGAAGCTTATTATCGTGATAATCAAACGATAAATTTACAAAGCCTTGCTGCGTAAATTTATACGCATTAGAGAGTAAATTTATGATCACCTGATTTAAGCGTAATTCATCAATACTAATACACTGTGGCAAATTATTAGTTTGAACAACCGTAAATTCTACCTCTTTGGCAGCAACAATCGAGGAAAATAAAGAGCGTATATTTTCGATAAATGGAGTTAGCTGCGTGGGCCTAATATTTAGCTCCATGGCATTTGCTTCAATTTTAGAAAAATCTAAAATATCGTTAAGAATATTAAGCAAGTTTTTGGCACTTTTTTGCTGTGTGATTAACAATTCCTTTTGTTCGGTACTCAAGGACTGATCTCGAAGCAAAACCTCTCCCATACCTAATATGCCATTCATAGGTGTTCGAAGTTCATGACTCATGTTTGCTAAAAATTGTGATTTAGCAATATTTGCCTCATTGGCGAGTTTTACCGCTTGTGTTAATTCAGTGGTTTGCTCTGCGACTTTATTTTCTAATTGCTGATTAAATTGGCTAAGCTGCTTATTGAGTTCTTCATTTTCTATATTAGATGCTTCTAAATTGCCAATTGAATGCTGTAACGCACTGCCCAACATGTCAAATTGATACTGCAATTGCAGTACTTCATACCAACTAGATTCCGTATTGAATACCTGCTTTTTGGTTTTGCTAAAATCTTGAATTAAATTAGTCAGCTCTCTAATTGGCTTGGTAAGTAAGTGAGTAAATTTATAAATAAACAGCACAACCAATACCATCGAAATTAAGCCTAGTAGCATGGTTGGTAACCATGTACCTACGACCACTATGGTTATGTACTTTCGATTATAAAAAGAAATAACCTGCCAACCATTTTTGTCATCAATAAACTGACTGGTGTGATACATTTCATTATCAGCGGAGCGAAATAGTTGGCTGTTAGGTTGACGCTGAGCTTTAAAAGCTTGCAGGTTAAAGTCACTCAATGCAGCAAACTGATTTAATGAACTAAATACTACTTTTTTGTTGGCATCTAAAATTACTAACTGCCCTTTATATTCAAATAAGTCCGGAATAAATCGCTCTAGTCGGTCTAGCTGGAGCGAGCCCTCAACAACACCATAAAATTCATCATCTCTATAAATAGGAGCGGAAAGTGCTACGATCGGTTGATTCCCTAATCCCCTTCCTCGAAATACACCACTGCTATAACCGAGTGGGTACTGCTGAGCTTGAGAAAAATAAGAGCGATCATTAACATAACGCTGCTCTTTAGTTAGTCCACTTAGTAGCTCGCTCGGCATGCTGTTTTTAACAAGACCCTTTGGACTGGCATAAAGGCTAGTTAAAAAACCTGGATATAAAGCCATCAACTGCTCTAACTGAGGCTGAATTTGTCCACCGACGCTAATTGCATTACTGGTCATTACAACCGCATTTTTATGAAACTGTAAATAATCATTGAGCTGAGTGCTAATTGATTGAGACTGTTCTTTGAGTTGCGTATTCACTTCGTATTCTAAGCGCGAATAATGCTGATTAACCAAAGAAACACTGGTGATCAACACCACTAAAACAATGATAACGCTAACAATATAACTTAAAATACGTGCAAGAGGTTGCCCTTGATAGACTCGACTGGCATGAGGAACAAACAGACTGGCTAAGTCGACCAAAGCCAACGCAATCATGGCATTTATTAAGTATTTTGAGGCAGCCACAACAATTGTGAGCCAAGGCAGGCCTATAACAAAGTGACCCAACACCCAGACCAGTGGTAAGCCAACTAAAAACCAAAACACAGCACCTAAAGGAAGTATTGGCTTGGAGCGCTTTAAACAAAAGGCATAAAGCCAAAACAACTCAAGCACATAAACAACACTGTTCCAGCTATGTCCCCAGCGATAAAATAAAAAACCAGTTACAATCGCTAAGCTAAGGAGAGAATAACGAAGCCCAGCAAACACTAGGCTAAGTATTACAAACGTCTGACCAAATAAAAATTCAGAACTATCAAAAAAATACAGGGGTAGAAGGTTAGTGCCCCCCCAATAAGCCCAAGTAATATTGCCAGCGCCCATTTATTCCTCTGAAATGTCATATTGACCCTTAATAGCTTATTGAACTCTTGCGGCGTATGTATAATTACAAGTTTTAATTATTACTTACCCACTAGCTATTGTCTATAAAGGCAAAAAATCAGCTCAGTGCGTAAGCGCAAGAATTAGCGTAGGAATAATAAAAATAAAATATTAGAAAGTAAATAAATGGAATTTTAATACACCCAAATGTTGTTTGAAGTGTAAGTTGGCATAAGAACATACGCTTTTACTGAGCTACAGCGTAGCAAGTGAAGTGTAAGTTGGCATAATTTTGAAGCGTATAACGACATAAAGTTACAATATACGAGCTCTTTAAAACCAACCCCACAAGAATAATGACTAGTTTCGTTGGCTGCGATGTGCTAATTGCAGACATTGATAACGCTTTGCTCATCGGAAAATTAGAAGCATAGCGAGTGATTTTTCTGCGTGCAGCAATTTGTTAGTGCAGAACATTTATATATTCATAAGTTACTAACTTGCCATCCTTAGGTTCTTCGAAAGCATATTGAGCACCTTTATATGCAAATACATTGAGGACAAGACGATAAAAGAGACCAAGACAAATTATTGTTCGGTTAATATCTTTGCGCCTTCGACCTTCATCTTGCTTCATCAATTTGGGGTGTGCTGAAGAGTTTCTCAAATCTACCCAATTTTTTATTTGTCTTTTTTCAATTACCTTAACACTTTCAAGGTGGTCCAACACTTTTTTAGGGTGTACATTACCCCACCTAGCAATAAACTTTCGTATGGATTCAATATGCTCTGCAGAAATATCAGCTAATCCATCAACTAAAAGAGATATTCGCTTTTTCTCTTCCTCAAGCTCTTGATCTTTAAGGTCATCTACTATCGCAGGAATAAAAATATCATTTAAAACACCTTCTACTGCTACGGAGATAGTTAACATTGTAACGCTGAACTCAGAGGACAAAAACGAATGCCAAACGCGTTTCCATTGAGAGTATATACTTTCAAACGCTCTAGGATTGCTTTCAATAATTTCGTATATTTTATAAAATAGATCGAAATGATCCTGGTCCAATCGTTTACTGTTTTGATCAAGAACCAAGTCGCTAATCGGTGCAGGTATACTATCGTATGATTTTTTCTTATCAATACTATTTATGACTGTAACTTTGGATTTAGAGTCATTTCTGTACTCGAAATATGGTTGAATATATTTCCCAGAAGAAAATCCCAAATAGAATACAACTGCATCCCGTAATACCTCCAAATCATATTCGGATCCATTCGCGTATACTTCAGTGAACCCCTCATGGTATATAATATTTATCTCGCCCCCTAATAATTAAGAACTGTTTGATTCCATGAGGAGGAAGATGTGCCTAAAGTCGATTCTATCTTATTAAGTTTATTTGTCGGCGCTCTACACTTTTCGTTAAATTCTAATAGCAAAAATTTATTATCGGTATCTGAAGTGTCTGATCTTTCCTCGATTTCAATACTAGACAGGCCGATACGATAGAAAGAAGGGTCTGGTCTTAATAAGCGTTGAAAGTCCGTATTTATTCTTAAGCCTTTGGACATAACACAAATACCACCTATTGATATTGCGGTCATCGTAATAGTCTGTTTTGGATCTAGCGAATCTACAGGTATTGGCGTTCTGAAATCTACTCTTTTGTTAGATTCTAAACATATGAAATCTAAGTAAAGCCTACCGTTTTCATGACTTTTTATAATTCCATAACCTTTGAGTTCATAACCATCATCCAACTCATTCTGAGAGATTGTAACTTCATGGCAGTGCCATTCTAACTTGCACTCCCTTACTGTTTTTCTTTCTTCTTCACTAAAAAACATGATTGCATCCGGTTCCGGGGTTGGGCACTAACAGCTTATTGAACACCAGTTTAGTGGTTTATAACACACCAAAGTGGCGTATATTACATACCCTGATAATTTCACCAATAATTACTTTTGTAAATTAGTAACTAATATAGCAAGGGATTAAACTTCTTATTTTACAACTAAACGGCGGTTAATAATGTTATCGGACAAATTAGCAGCCAACTCATTAAAGCAGGAATGAGTTTAACTTCCTAGTGACCGGTTATCGCTCTTTGCCGAAGTTCGGCTCAATGTATTTAGGAGATAATTGTAAGAACTGAGCAAAACCAACCAATCCGGTTCTGAGATTAGTAATTTTTTTGATTTATAATATAGCTGGTATAAACTAAAGGTATAACTTAGATTCCCCCAGTTTTTGTACCCGAATAGCAAGACCAAGTATCTGGACCATGGTGCAGAGCTGGTACAAACTTGCAATATGCGCCAACCGTTTTTTGCTGTGAATTCTTATATATTAATTTCGTCGCTGTTTCGCCATCAAACTCAACTATAAGTTTTTCATCTAGAGATATAAATAGCGGTAATGGGATACCAAGCCCAATAAAAAACCCATTGATCTTTTCGTCTGTGGCTTCGTAATACCAAACTTCTTTCTTTTGATCAGATTTTACTTTTAAAGGTTCACCAAATTGTTTTTTTACTTCAGATTTTGTTAAAGAAACACTTTCCTCTTCATCATGAGAGTACACAATACCTGCACCGATGCATCCTGAGATAGATATAACAAAAATAACAGTGAAAAAATTCGTAAAAGAGCCATTCATCAATCCTTTATTGGCTAAAATTTCCATTATTAAATGGTCGTTATTCAATAATGACATATATTCAACTGAGTTGTACCTTTTAATATAAAAGGTCAGCAATAATTTATATTTGTCATTGGTATCAATTGTCCCTACACAAAAAGAATATAACTTTTAGCAAATGCGAGAGCCTCAGAACGGCTATTGGATAAAATCAAAATCCTCTTTTCAAACTGATATGTGGACTACTACAAATTTATTATTTAATTTTTATGTAAGAAGGATTGTTAAAAACCAACCACTAAAGGAGCTGTTAAAATTTATTCGTACATAACCCCAATATATTTCAGGCTTTAACGAGAACAACTTCATGATTTACTATCCCAATTAGCATTTTTACGCATCATAACTCTGGCTGGCATCTTATGATTTTTTATTTTCTCGCCACATAATGTATTTATAAAATTGAGCTTATATATTTTATTTCTTGAATTAGTAAGTGCCATTCTGTTATGCAATTTTTGAAAGGTCTTTAATGAAGAAACCGTGCCTTCAAATGTTTGATTTGTAGCAAAAAACATAATTATTAACATTAATTTCTATGAAATTTATACTTTCAGTATTTGTATAAGAAATAAAACGCTGTCGGTTGGATTTGCTTTGTAAAAACATTAATTGAAAAGAGTTATTCTGATATAAGATTTTAAGTAAAATCGCTTAAATTACATGAATTATTATTTGAAGGATTGTGAGCACCCAAATGAGGAATTTGGGTGGCAGTCTTACCAGCCACATCTCGGCACACACGTCACAAACTGTGGCTGCTCCCTTCCGGGCCTGACCAGGTTCGCCTGCTAGTGTTGCGAGAGGACCAATAAGACTACCATTGAGGGCCTTGGTTGGCGCGATTGAGATTATCTCTACTTTTGCTCTGTTATTCAAGGGGTAATCAAAAAAGAAAGTGCGATTGCATACTTCATATACAATCGCGGTCTATTTAAGTGTGAAAGCGATTATTAATTGCTCTCTAACTCAGCTTTTATGTTACGTAGTGCCGCTTTTACTTTTTTCATGTTCTCTGGGCCCATGCGTAAAAGTTGCTTTTGCGCAGCGGGTAATTGCTCCCATTCAGAAAACGCATACTGATAGGTCACTGAATCACGCAATAATGGTAAGCTACCTTTTGGCTCAGGAGTATCAAGTAACAGGTCAATGGCATCTTCAAGTGTTTGAGTAAACTCATCATCACCATACCCAATTTCAGTGTACGCGCTGTTGATCAACGGTTTATACTCATCATATAAACGCACAGCTTGAGCTGCACTCATACTTGTGAGTACTTTTACATACGGGGTATAGCGTTCATAACTATTAGGATCAATTGTTAAAATATCCCCTTCGTTTACACTAAAACCCTCTTCTAATTTTGCAACTGGGGTATGCTTGGTAGCCACTTTACCTTTTGCTAAATTATCGACAAACACTACGCCACGACGAATAACATCATCATTTAATATTAAGCTCATAGCAACATCACCCAAATATTCATCTAATTTTGCGATGACCACTGGGTCGCTATCGTTTAGCGTAGGTAAAGGCACAACTTCAGCTTCAGGCTCAACTTCTGGGCGCTGAGTTGGAACATCTAATTCCGCAGGTTTTTCTGGCTTAACAGTGGGCGCACCTACCACAGGGTCGTTTTCAGGTTTTAGCTCCATAATAGGTTGCTCTTTTACTGGTTCTTCAACCTGCATAACTGTTTTTGGAGCTTCAGTTGGCTTTAATAAAACAAACGCAGCGGCAATAATGATGATTAATAAAATAACCCCTGCAAAGATAAGGTTGTTATTCGGCGGACGTTTTTGAACGTCTGATCCTGATGGTTTATCTGACATACGAACTCCATAAATATAAAAATGCGATACTGTTTAGAGTACTCTAAACAGATTTAATTCATAACTTACACTAATATTTATTAATGTAGCTAATGTATCCTTTGATTCTTCTAGCTTAAAGACTTACAGTGAATAAATAAAGTAAAGACAGTGAACAGTTTAAATACGTAATATGAAAATTAAGCAAGTCGATCCTAGTAAACCAAAAGTGGCTTTATTACTTACCGGTGGTGGTGCCCGAGCGGCTTACCAAGTGGGCGTGTTAAAAGCATTAGCGCAAAGTATGCCCAGAACTGCCCCACTGCCCTTTAGAGTGATAAATGGAACCTCTGCTGGCGCAATTAATTCTGCGGCGTTAGCGTGTTACGCTTCATGTATGCATTTAGCCGTTAGAAAGCTAGAAACAGTATGGAAAAACTTTTCCACCTCTATGGTATACAAAAGTGACTTTCTGAGTGTGTTTGGCCATATTACTCGTAATATTTTAACTAGTTTTCAGTCTGAGCATATAAACCATCCACCAGCGAGTTTGTTAAATAATCGGCCACTTCGAAAGCTATTAAACGATATTCTTGATTTACATCGAATTGAACGTAACTTACATCGTGACTATTTAGAGGCGCTGTCAATTACAGCATCTAGTTATACTACTGGTGATTCAGTTGCTTTTTTTCAGTCAAATACGCAGCATTCTTGGCAACGAGCAAAGCGCGAAGGTCGCGCTACGCGTATCAATGTTGAGCATTTAATGGCCTCAAGTGCTATTCCTATGGTGTTTCCGAGTGTAAATATTTATAACCACTATTTTGGTGATGGTTCAATACATCAACTTTCACCTTTAAGCCCGTCTATTCACTTAGGCGCAAACAAAATATTTATTATTGGTGTTGAGCAACCCAAAGAACCTCATCCTCCAGGTTACTCTGCGCATTTTCCGGGGCTTTCTGCGGTAGCAGGTCACTTACTCGACAGTGTATTTACCGACACCATGCAGTCTGATTTAGAGCGCTTAGATAGAGTAAACCGTACATTGGGGTTATTACCCGATAGGCAAAAGCATCAAGAGTTAAAACAAATAGACAGCTTTATCATTAACCCTTCGCAAAACTTTAATGCAATTGCAGCGCAATACTATGATGATATGCCTTGGGCAATTAAAGTGTTACTGCGTATGATCGGGGTAAAAAAACGTTCTCAGTCGAGTTTAACCAGTTACTTATTATTTGAAAAACGCTACACCCAGCACTTAATTCAAATCGGATACGAAGATGGCATGAAGCAACTACCCGAGATGAGAAAGTTTTTAGAGCTAGACTAAGAAGCCACTCCTACTCAATGCCATCGAGTAAGTAATGTTCAACATGCTCTACTCGCCTAGGTTTACCTTGCAACACTAGAATATCATTTGCGTATAATATGGTATGCTCTTGTGGCATCTCTATCTCCTCGCCTTCACGTCGAAGCGCCTTAATTAGCACCTTTCTTTTAGCTAAATTAAGCTCACTAATAGCCTTGTTTACCGCAAATGCTTTATCCGGCAAGGCAATGACATGTAAGTACTCTAAGCGTTCGGGCAAATTGGTATCGCTTTCGATGTTTTCGCCTGCAAAAAAGCTTTGCAATAGCTTATAGCGGTTACGCCTCTCACTACTGACGCGGCGAATTATTCGGCTCATTGGTACACCCGACATAGACAACACATGTGAGACCAGCATTAAGCTTGCCTCTAATGCCTCAGGAACAACCTCAGTGACGCCTAAATCTTTTAAACGCTCTAGTTGACTGTCATCACGGGTTCTTATGAGTATTTTTACCCCAGGAGCAACCTGCTTTATGGCATCAATCACTATTTGAGTTTGCTGAAATTCCGTAAAGGTAATAATCACTAAGCGTGCTCGCTCTACCCCTGCGCACTTTAAAATATCTTTTTGCTCAACGTGGCCAAACAATAACGGTTCACCCGCCGCTTTTCCTTCTTGCACTAGTATGGGATCGCTTTCAATGGCCACATAATCAATAGCCTCTGGCGATAAAAAGCGGGCAATAGTTTGCCCTACCCGAGAAAATCCACATATAACGACATGATTATTATAAAGCGTACTGCTTTGTGGCTCGTCTTCATAGGCAAACTTAGCGCGCTCTAACATACCTAGTCGCTTTAAAATAAAGGGAGTTCTATCGATTAAATACGGGGTAAGTGCCATAGAAATGACGCCCATGGCAATTAAAAATGATACTTGCTCCACACTCAGTAAGTCATGCTGTGCTGCGAGTGCTATTAACACAAAACCAAACTCCCCCATTTGCCACAACATAATAGCGCAGGCTAATGCGTCCTGTTTTCTCTCCCCCATAAATAAAGATGATACGGTCACTACGGCGATTTTTAATATTAGAATTCCTAGTAAGGCAACAACAATAATACCTGCATGATTAACAACAAAACTTATGTCTAATTGCATACCTACAGTGACAAAAAATAGCCCCATTAAAATATCACGAAACGGGCGAATATCCGCTTCTAGCTGATGGCGATAATGGCTTTCACCAAGCATCATACCCGCTAAAAATGCCCCTAATGCCATTGATAAGCCAAATGAATAAGTAAGTAAACCCGCAAACAAAGCAACTAATAGAGTCGTTAACACAAATAGTTCATCACTTTTTGCTAATGCCACCTCATTAAAAACTTTAGGTAAAACCCATTTTCCAATAGCCCATAACAAAAGGCATACAAACGCCCCTTTAGAAAGTGCGAATAACAAAGCCCAACCAATACCATTTGAGTCATTGCTGGCAAGCAAAGGCAAAATAATCAGTAATGGCACAACGGCAATATCTTGAAATAATAAAACCCCAATTGCCAATTGCCCTCGGCGTTTATTTAAATCGCCGCTCTCTTTTAATAATTTAGCAACTACCGCAGTAGAGGAAAGCATAATAATAATGCCCATTGTAAAACTGGTTAATAAATTAAAATTTAATAAGTACAGAATCACAATCAGCAGAATACTACTAACAAATACTTGCAACGACCCTAAACCAAATACAATGTTACGCATTGCCATTAGGCGCGATACTGAAAACTCCAAACCTAAGCTAAATAGCAAAAATACAATACCTAGCTCTGCAATAAAGTCTATTTCATGGCTTTGTGTCATCCAGCCGACACCATGACCACCCGCGAATAAACCCACAGCCAAGTATGCCAACACAGGGGGAAGCCCTATGCGCTTAAATAGCCATACAAATAAAACCGCAGCGACTAAAAGTCCAAAAATCTGAGCATTAATACTTTGCAACGCAAACCTTAAAACAATCTATGGAGTGTGACTTAACTATAGCAACCGCATAACTTTCAGCCAGAATAAAAATATGGCACGCAATCTGCTTATTTATTAAAAGTAATACTATAGGGGGAATAAATAGTGGAAAACGTTCATATTTTGACACAACGTATCTCTGGACGCGGTGAATTTTTGCCGTTCTCAGCGGAGCAATACAATAGCAATACACCAACAGCACTGCATGAGCTGGCGGCCAAACTACAAACCAGCCTAGTGCTGGAAGATATTTTAGGTACATTTGCAAGCTTTGCAAAACAACTGCTTAATTTTTCTGGGGTGCACTTCCAATCAGCTCATATTGATGTGAAAACACCTAATAGTGATGTTGAAAACCCAGCCTACTCATTTGATCTAAAAGTGGAAAATGAGCATTTAGGCACACTCACTTATTACACCAAATATCCGCTTAGTGCGGCTATTGAAAAAGTTGCAGCACTTTCACAGCGTATTAATATACCCACTGCGAAATGCCATAATGTACAGCCGTGTATTAAAGCTAGCAACTAAAGACTCTTTAACGGGGTTAAACAACCGAAGTCAATTTAATGACATGTTACAACAAAAGCTTGAAAATCATAGACGTAACGGCCATCCATTTAGTTTGATGCTGCTTGATTTAGATAACTTTAAACAAGTGAATGATAACTATGGTCATAAAATTGGCGATGACGTTTTAATAGAATTTGCTTCGGTTTTATCTAGTAGTATTAGAGGCACAGATTCGGTATTTCGTTTTGGTGGCGATGAGTTTTCAATACTAATTGAAGACCCCGCTTTTACCACTAATAAAGTGATCGCTGAACGTATTATGCGTTTAGTAAGAAACTCACCGATTATGTCTAAGTACAATGTAACAACCAGTATTGGTTTTACCCTAACTAACAGCGATGATTGCCAAAACGAGATATTTTCTCGTGCGGATAAGGGCTTATATAAAGCAAAGGCATCTGGGCGAAACTGCGCAAAAGCTTACTAAGCAATAAAAGAGCAAAATATTAGAAAAGCCCAGCCTCCCCCGCTGGGCTTTTTTACGCTACTTTTTTAGTATAAAGTATTTGTAAATTAGCAACATGACGCAAAAGCCAAAAAAGAAGCCACTGAGTAAATTAAGTAGTGCGGCAATTGTCGCAAGAGGTGTAAAAAGCACTAACAGTAAAGGCATACTCACCCCTAGAATGAAAAATATCCCCCCTTTACCTAACCAATAGGCAAGTAAAATGGCGGCACATACCATCCCGCCCAACACAGCGTAGCCGAGGGTAATTATATTTAGGGTTAAAAATACATTCGCTAAAACCGCGATCAATAGCGTAATTAATATTCCAGTGGGCGCCTTATTAATAAGCGACAGTCCAACATGAGGTTGTTGACTCATAATTTATACTCCCAAATTACACCATGTTCATCTTTATGGTTATCACTAACAAAATAACCAACCACTTGCACTAGCTCATCGTTGTAAAAAATTAATGGAATATCAGCACGGAGCCAAGGCGCTACTTTTGCATCTTTAAACCAATGTTTAAGTGTATTACTACCTGGTTTTTTGAGTGGTTTAATACGCGCACTATTGCAGTTAAAGCGCACACTAACTTGTTCATCAGTTTTAGGGGCTCGTATACCCACTCCTTGCTGACATGATAATATTTTTCCGTCACTCAAAACCAGCTCATTACTTATTACCTGCTCAATATTAACGGCTAATGGCTTTGGTTGCACAAAATAAAGTAAACCTTGATGGCGACGTATTTGCCCATCGCTTAGCTCAATTTTTATTTGTGCATCAGCTTGTGCATGAATGGTTTGGCTCATTATTTGTGTTAATTGCTTTTGTGAGGGCATAGAGTGGCTAAATAATGCCAGCCACACGCGTAATACATTAGCAATGCGGCCAGCGCTGTAACCAGACAGCTTATGTAATTCAAGCGCTTGATGTTGATTAATGCACTGAGCGAGATCTTGCTGGGTATACTCATCCAGTAGTGCTTGCTGCTGCTGTAATAATTCAATACTTCGTGCTGTACACTGCTCAAATCCAGTAAAACGCTCTGCCAACTTAGGCACTATTTGTTGGCGCAAAAAGTTACGATCAAAGTGCTCATTGGCGTTGGATTCATCGGTAATATGGCTAATATTAAATTGCTGGGCAAACGCTTCTATCTCGCTGCGTTTTACCGCCAATAATGGCCTATAGCACTCACGGCCACTTTCAAGCACGCGAGTTTGCTGCATAGCGCCAAGACCTTTTAAGCCTGAGCCGCGCTTTAAACGAAGTAAAAATGTCTCTATTTGGTCGTTTAAATGCTGGCCTAGCAAAACGACACTACCACTGGGGCTTAACTCATCAAGTGCTTGATAACGCACTTTGCGGGCTTGTGCTTCAATACTGGTTCGCGACTGTTGCTTTACCGTGACTTGCGCCGCTTTAAAGTTAATTGCTAGCTGCTGACAACGTGCATGACAAAATTGCTGCCAATGAAATGCGTTTTCACTTAAACCATGATTTACATAAATTGCGCTTAAATTTAATTGCGGGTACTGCTGTTTTAACCCATGCATTATGTGTAATAACACCACCGAATCTACGCCACCAGATAAGGCCACAGTAAATGTGAATTGCCCGTTTTCTATATACTGATTAAGGGCTTGTTGTACCTGCAAATAAATTTGTGATGTGTGCATTAATATACCCAATGAGTAAATTACTAATAGCCCTGATAATAAAGGCTCTACGTTAAGGCATTTTAAAACAAAAAAAGCCGCATAGGCGGCTTTTTTCTCTATTTAGCTATGTTTAGCTATGTTTAGCAATAACCAAACGACATTAAACGCTTGTAACGTTGATCCAGCATCTCTTCAAGCGATAACGCTTGTAAGTCTGCTAAATCGCGTTTAAGGCGAACTTTTAAGTTACGTGCCATGGCATCATAGTTACGGTGTGCACCGCCCAACGGCTCATCAACTAGATTATTAATTAAATCTAGCTCTTTAACGCGCTCAGCTGTTACACCCATTGCTTCTGCTGCAAGTGGTGCTTTATCAGCACTTTTCCATAAAATAGAGGCACAGCCTTCTGGTGAAATAACTGAGTAAGTGCTGTATTGCAGCATGTTTACCCTGTCGCCTACACCTATCGCTAACGCACCACCTGAACCACCTTCACCAATAACAGTACAAATTGTTGGTACTTTAAGTGCGGCCATTACTTTTAGGTTACGTGCAATTGCTTCAGACTGACCACGTTCTTCTGCGCCAACACCTGGATATGCACCTGGGGTGTCGATAAAGGTCATAATTGGCATTTTAAAACGCTCAGCCATTTCCATTAGGCGCAATGCTTTACGGTAACCCTCTGGTTTTGGCATGCCAAAATTACGTTTAATTTTTTCAGCAGTACCACGGCCTTTTTGCTGACCGATCACCATAACAGGTTCACCATCTAAACGGGCAACGCCGCCTAAAATTGCAGGGTCGTTAGCAAACGTACGATCACCCGCGAACTCGTCAAATTCTGTAAAAATACGCTCGATGTAATCTCGAGTATAAGGACGCAGCGGATGACGTGCTAGCTGTGATACTTGCCAAGCGCCAAGTTCAGAGAAAATTTTCTCCTTCATTTGTGCGCTCTTTTCTTTAAGTTTGCTGACTTCCTCTTCTAATCCAAGGTCTAATTCGCCAGCGCGGCTTACATTTTGTAATTCTTCAATTTTTGCTTCTAATTCTGCGATTGGAAGCTCAAAATCAAGATAATTGAGGCTCATGCTCTAAACTACCTAATTAGTTAAATTCTAGTTCTACATTTTGCGCTGCCATCAGCGATAACTTATGAATTAAGTCGTCACTTGGCGTAACACACCATTCGATCCCTAGGGTTAATTGCACCAACGCATCGGGGCGTTGATAATATACCTTGATCGGACACGTTCCCATTTTGTATGGTTCGAGTACTTTTTGTAATTTATCGAAGAAACCAGCCTCGATCTGCACCATATTCAGCGTCATCTTAATCGCTTTTATACGCTTTTCACGCGCCTGAGCAATGGTGTTTATTTCTCTGGCGGTCATTGTAATACCACCAGAGAAGTTATCAAAGCTGACCTGTCCGGATATCACCAAAATATTATTGATTTGCAACATATCTTGGTACATTTCAAACTGTTCTGGAAACAAGCGTACATCAATTCGGGCGCTTTTGTCATCTAAAGTTATTAAGCCCCAACGATTTCCTTTTTTATTAATTAAGGTTCTCGCGGCAATCACCAAACCTGCCCCAGTTGAGACTACATCACGGTTAGTAGGTTGCAAATCAATGAGTCGACCTGAGGTGTAATGCCCAAGCTCCCGTCGATACTGATTTATAGGGTGACCGGTTAAATAAAGGCCTAAGGTATCTTTTTCACCATCAAGCCACTGATTATCTGTAAGCGGTGTGGCTTTAATAAATGCTTGTTCTACTTCGTCAGGCTCTGTGGCCAGCAACCCAAACAAATCACTTTGCCCTAATAGCTCAGCTTTGTTGTGCTGATCGGCTGCGCGCATTGCATCTTTTAAACTTGCCAGCAGCGTTGCTCGCCCTGGTTGGTTTTTTTCTGGTCCTAGCTGATCTAATGCACCTGCATAAATTAATTTTTCGGTGACACGTTTATTCAAGCGCTTTAAATCAACACGCGCACAAAAATCAAATAGGTCTTTAAATGGGCCGCCTTTCGCCCGCGCTTCTAAAATGGCATCAACGGGGGCTTCACCCACGCCTTTAATTGCTCCTATACCGTAAACAACTTCACCTTGAAGATTAACAGTAAACTTGTATTCACCAGCGTTTACATCGGGCGGTAACAAAGTGAGTTTCATGTTTTCACATTCATCCACCAGCGTTACTATTTTGTCGGTGTTATCCATATCGGCCGACATTACCGCAGCCATAAACTCGGCCGGATAATGGGTTTTCATCCACAGCGTTTGATACGATACCAATGCATAAGCTGCTGAGTGAGATTTGTTAAAACCATAACCCGCGAACTTTTCAACCAAGTCGAATATCTTTATCGCAAGCTCGCCATCAATGCCATTATTACGCGCACCCTCTTCAAAGGTTGAGCGCTGTTTTGCCATTTCTTCGGGCTTTTTCTTACCCATGGCACGACGTAACATATCGGCGCCGCCCAGTGTATAACCGGCCAGCACCTGCGCTATTTGCATAACTTGTTCTTGATACAAAATAATGCCGTAAGTCGGCTCAAGAATAGGCTTTAAACTTTCGTGTTGATACTGCGCATCGGGATATGAGATTTCTTCTCTGCCGAGCTTTCGGTCGATGAAGTTATCTACCATGCCTGATTGCAGTGGACCTGGACGGAACAAAGCAACAAGGGCTATCATATCTTCGAAGCAATCGGGCTTTAATCGGCGAACTAGGTCTTTCATGCCGCGTGATTCTAGCTGGAATACGGCGGTGGTTTCAGCGCGCAGCAGTAGTTCTATACTTTTTTTATCATCCAGTGGAATGGTGTTGATATCAACCGGCTGTTTGCCTTCACGCTTTAAGCGTTCATTGGTCATATCCACTGCCCACTGCAAGATGGTCAGCGTACGTAAGCCTAAAAAGTCAAACTTAACCAAACCGGCGGTTTCTACATCGTTTTTATCAAACTGAGTAACCGGAAACTTGCCTTCATCATCACAATAAAGCGCAGCAAAGTCGGTAATCGTGGTCGGCGATATTACAACGCCCCCGGCGTGTTTACCGGCATTACGGGTACAACCCTCAAGAATACGACACATGTCGATTAAGTCTTTAACTTCTTCATCGCCGTCGTAGGCTTCTTGCAAACGGGGTTCAACTTCAAACGCTTTAGCCAAGGTCATTCCCGGATCGCCCGGAATAAGCTTAGAAATACGATCAACAAATCCATACGGATGACCAAGTACACGGCCTACATCGCGTATAACCGCTTTAGCCGCCATAGTACCAAAGGTAATAATTTGCGATACCGCATCACGGCCATATAAAGCCGATACATGATCAATTACTTCATCACGTCTATCCATACAAAAATCGACGTCAAAGTCGGGCATAGAAACACGTTCTGGATTCAAGAAGCGCTCGAATAGTAAATCGAACTCTAGTGGATCAAGGTCGGTAATCTTAAGCGCATAAGCTACTAAAGAGCCCGCACCTGAACCACGCCCAGGACCTACAGGAATATTATTATCTTTACTCCATTGAATAAATTCCATTACGATCAAGAAGTAGCCTGGGAATCCCATTTGGTTAATTACATCGAGCTCAATTTTTAAACGCTCATCGTATTCGCCGCGTTTTTCTTGGCGTTCTTGTTCATCAGGGAATAAAAACTGCAGTCGTTCTTCAAGGCCATCTTGTGAGACTTTAACCAAAAACTCATCAATTTTTAGTGAGCCTGTGGGGTAATCTGGTAGGAAATACTCACCTAGTTGAACGGTTACATTACAGCGTTTTGCGATTTCTACGGTGTTTTGTAACGCCTCTGGAATATCACTAAATAGCTCTGCCATTTGTTCTGGCGTTTTCAGGTATTGCTCTTGTGAAAAACGCTTAGGTCGGCGTTTATCATCTAGGGTATAACCATCAAAAATAGCCACCCGAATTTCATGGGCTTCAAAATTTTCTGGCTTTAAAAAAACCACTTCATTGGTAGCCACTACAGGCAGTTGCTCTGTGGCTGCAAGCTCCACTGCCATGTGCAAATAATTTTCTTCTTGAGCACGGTTGGTGCGAATAAGCTCAATATAATAATGATCGCTAAAGTGCTGCTTATAAAAGCTTACCACCGACTCAACAATAGCGGGGTTGCCTTTTATTAATGCTTTTCCTAAATCGCCATCCTTAGCACCCGAGAGTATGATCAGCCCCTCTTTTAAATCAACTAACCATTCACGGTCAATTACTGGGCGATGAAACACATGACCACGTTGGTAAGCTTTAGAAATCAATAAAGTAATATTTTTATAGCCAGTGTTATCTTTAGCTAATAACGTTATCCGGCTTGGCTCATCAGGAAACTCAGGACTACGTACCCAAAAGTCAGCGCCAACAAGTGGCTTGATACCTGCGTTATGCGCTGCGCCATAAAAACGCACTAAACCACAAAAGTTCATTTGATCGGTAATTGCCAGCGCTGGCATTTCAAGCTCTTGTGCTTTAGCAACAATTGGTTTGGTTTTTGCCAAACCATCAACCATCGAAAAGTCTGAGTGCACTCGTAAGTGAACAAAATCAGGAGCTGACATAATTACTCCTTACCCGAAAGCACACGCTGCACCGGTTTAAAGCTCTTACGATGCTCATCTATAGCGCCGTATTGCTCAAGCGCTGCAAAGTGTGCTTTAGTCGGATACCCTTTATGCCCTGCAAACCCATACTGTGGATAGCGCGCATCAAGTTCAATCATTTCATCATCACGGGCCACTTTTGCTAAAATAGACGCGGCTGATATTTCAGCTACCAAGCTATCGCCTTTCACCACCGCTTGGGCGGGCATAGCTAATTTAGGCAGGCGGTTTCCATCTACAAACACAAATTCAGGCACTGTGCTAAGTGCTTCCACCGCGCGGCTCATGGCAAGCATAGTGGCTTGTAATATATTTAGCTCATCTATTTCGCTTGGGCTACAACGACCAATGGCGTAACACAGTGCTTTTTCTTTTATTTCAGTGGCTAATAACTGGCGTTTTTTATCCGTTAATTTTTTAGAATCGGCAAGGCCTGCGATTGGCTTAGCGGGATTTAAAATAACAGCGGCAGTAACCACGTCGCCCACCAGCGGTCCACGACCCACTTCATCTACACCGGCAATTAGGGTTACATTAGGTCGTTCAATTTGCATTTATTAACTCCGCCACTGCGTTTGCAGCTTGTTTACTTGCATCTAATCTAATTTTTTCATGTATGGCTAAAAAGCGGGCTTTTAATTCTTTATTGTCACTATTTAGCATAGGGGTAAGTGCTGCGGTTAAATTAGCGACATTACACTCGCTTTGCAAAAACTCTGGCACTAATTCTTCGTCTGCTAATAAATTAGGTAACGAAAAATATTTAATATTAAAGGTAAATAAGGTTTTAAAAATCCAATAACTCATGGGTTTAATTTTATAACCAACCACCATTGGTTTTTTATATAACATGCCCTCAAGCGTTGCCGTACCTGATGCCAGTAATATGGCATCAGCGGCTTGCATGGCTAAATTTGATTGGCCGTCTAGTAAGTTAACATTAAGTGAGGGCGCTGTGGCATTTAAAATAGCAATAAACTGCGCTTTACGCTTTTCATTCACCAGTGGCACAACGACTTTAAGCGCTGGGTTCTGCGTTTGTAACTGCGCCGCTGTTTTTATGTAAGTTTCACTTAATAAGCCCACTTCTGAGCCCCGGCTCCCGGGTAATAACGCTAACACCTTATCATTAGCACTTAAGCCTAATTGGCTGCGGGCTTGGCTATCGTCGTGCTCAAGTGCAATGTCGTCGGCTAACGTATGGCCTACAAAAGTACACGGTACTTGGTGCTTGTCGTAAAATTCTTTTTCAAAAGGCAATAAAGCCAATACTAAGTTAGTGGCTGCACTTATAGTGTGAATGCGTTTTTCACGCCACGCCCATACCGAAGGGCTAACGTATTGCACAGTTTTAATACCCGCATCTTTTAACGGTTTTTCTACACGTAAATTAAAATCGGGCGCGTCAATGCCTATAAAAACATCAGGAGGATTATCAATAAAGTGCTGTACTAACTGCTTGCGGATTTTTAGTAAACGCGGTAATCGCCCTAGGACTTCAACCAACCCCATAACCGACAGTTCATCCATATCAAACAGCGTTTTACAGCCTTGTGCTTGCATTTTAGGACCTGCAATACCTTCAATGATTGCATCAGGAAAATGCGCTTTAAGCGCTTTTATGAGCCCTTCACCTAAAATATCGCCCGACAGTTCACCTGCCACAATACCAATTCGTAGTTGTTTTTTATCTTTTTTCATTTGCTATTTTTTCACAAGTAAACCCGGCGTTCATACCGATTAGTTTACCGTGTTTTAAGGCCAGGTTAAACGCTTAAAACGCACCACTTTTTTCTAGCTTACTCTTAATTGATGATTGCGTATTTTATAGACTGATGTAATGTCATAGTATATTAAAGTTTTCTAATATACATATTGACAAAAATTGTACAAACACTAATAATGACGTAAACTTTCAGAAATTACTGAAAGTTCATTAAAACATTAACAATTGCTTTGTGCTGTCACTGCATCACAACCAAAGGAGCCAAAAATGATAGATGAAACCTTTGTGGATCTATCGCGATTACAGTTTGCTGTCACCGCTCTATTTCATTTTTTATTTGTGCCGTTAACAATCGGTATGACCTGGATTTTAGTTATTATGGAATCGGTTTATGTTATGACCGGTCGCGAGATTTATCGTGATATGACTAAGTTTTGGGGCAAGTTATTTGGTATTAACTTTGCTATTGGTGTGGCTACCGGCCTCACCATGGAATTTGAGTTTGGTACTAACTGGTCGTATTACTCTCATTATGTGGGTGATGTATTTGGTGCACCACTAGCTATTGAAGGCTTAATGGCCTTCTTTTTAGAATCAACCTTTGTGGGGATGTTCTTTTTAGGTTGGGACAGGCTCTCTAAACGCCAGCATTTAGGGGTAACATTTTTAATGGCGCTGGGTACAAATATGTCTGCGCTGTGGATTTTAGTTGCTAATGCGTGGATGCAAAACCCAGTCGGGGCAGAGTTTAACTATCAAACCATGCGTATGGAAATGACTAGTTTTGCAGAGTTGGTATTTAACCCTGTAGCGCAAGTTAAGTTTATTCATACAGTGTCTGCAGGTTATGTTGCGGCGTCTATGTTTGTGCTTGGGATTAGTAGCTGGTACATATTAAAAGGACGTGATTTGGCATTTGCTAAACGTTCGTTCTCGGTGGCATCAGGCTTTGGTTTAGCCTCTATTTTATGTGTTATTTTACTCGGTGATGAATCTGGCTACGAAGTCGGTGAAGTACAAAAAGTAAAACTCGCGACCATTGAAGCTGAATGGCATACCGAAGAAGCTCCCGCAGCTTTTACCATGCTAGGTATTCCTGACTCTGAAGAGCAAGTAACTCATGCTGCGGTAAAAATTCCTTACGCATTAGGTATTATTGCAACGCGCTCACTCGATGAGCAAGTAATTGGTATTTCAGATCTTGAGAAAAAACACGAAAAGCGTATTCGAAATGGCATGATTGCTTATGAATACCTAGAAAAACTTCGCGCAGGTGACGATACCCCTGCAAATATCGAAAAGTTTGATAACGTGAAAGATGATTTAGGCTATGGCTTATTACTTAAACGTTATACCCCTAATGTAGTAGATGCCAGCGAGGCACAAATACAACAAGCCGTTAAAGACTCCTTCCCTAAAGTGGGCCCTATGTTTTGGTCATTCAGGATTATGGTTGGCTGTGGTGTAATTATGCTTGGCGTGTTTATTCTCTCTTTTTATTACAACGCCCATCGTATTATTGAACAAAAACGTTGGTTGTTATGGGCGGCGGTATTGAGCATTCCTCTGCCTTGGATTGCTATTGAATTTGGTTGGATTGTGGCTGAATATGGCCGTCAACCATGGGCTATTTCTGAAGTATTACCGACCTTTTTAGCAACGTCATCGCTGACGGTTAATGATATTTTAATTAGCTTAACTGGTTTTATTATTTTCTATACTGGACTGGCGATTGTTGAAGCATGGTTAATGATTAAATTTATTAAGCAAGGACCAAGCTCCCTTCATACCGGTAAGTACCATTTTGAATTACCTGATCACAGCACGGCTGCTAAAGGAGAACTATCATGATTTTTGATTATGAAACATTAAAAATGCTCTGGTGGTTAATTATTGGTGTGCTGTTAATTGGTTTTGCCATTACCGATGGTATGGATATGGGCGTTGCTATGTTGCTACGCTTAGTCGGCAAAACAGATTCTGAACGCCGTACCGTTATTAACACTATTGGCGCCCATTGGGATGGTAACCAAGTATGGTTTATAACCGCAGGTGGCGCTTTATTTGCAGCATGGCCTATGGTGTATGCGGCAGCGTTTTCTGGTTTTTACTTTGCCATGATGCTGGTGTTATTTGCATTATTCTTTAGACCGCTAGGCTTTGATTATCGCTCTAAAGTTGACTCTAAACGCTGGCGTAATAACTGGGATTGGGGCTTATTTGCCGGCAGTGCCATACCTGCGCTGGTATTTGGTGTAGCGTTTGGTAACTTGTTTTTAGGCGTGCCGTTTCATATCGATAATTTATTAAGAGTCAGTTACCAAGGATCGTTTTTTGCCTTACTTAATCCGTTTGCGCTTATTGCCGGCTTGGTTAGTATTACCATGTTAGTGGCACATGCGGGCATGTGGTTACAACTGCGCACAGCTGATCAAGTTGCTGAGCGCTCAGGACAATACGGTCGCTACTCATTACTTGCCTTTATAGTTTTATTTGCGGCAGCTGGTGTGTGGGTTGCCAATCTAACGGGTTATCAAATTGCCTCTATGGGTGACACCCAAGGTCATGCAGATCCACTGGCTAAAGTAGTTACCACTGCTCAAGGCGCATGGCTTAATAACTACAGTGAACGCCCATGGACAATGACCTTCCCTATTTTGGCATTTGCGATGGCACTGTGTGCACTGCTGTTTTCTAAATTGAATAAGCCCGCTTTGGGATTATTAGCAACCAGTGTGATGTTAATTGGGGTGATTATGACTGCGGGCGTTTCGTTATTTCCGTTTATTATGCCTTCAAGCAATAACCCTGATATTAGCTTAACAATTTGGGATGCGGTATCGAGCCACAGAACACTCAATGTTATGTTTATTGCTGTGGTTATATTTGTGCCACTCATTCTAGCCTACACCACTTGGTGTTATGTGAAAATGTGGCGCAGAGTGACCGTTGATGAAATTGAAAATAACCCTCACGGCAGTTATTAAGGAGACTAAATTATGTGGTATTTCGCGTGGATTTTAGGTGTACTGCTTGCTTGTACCTTAGGCGTTATAAACGTGATGTGGTATGAATTTCATCAAAATAAAAACAGCATTGCTGATGATGAACAAGCCACCCATGATTTATTAAACGAGCATAATACAAATCACAATGACGACTAATCCCCGACCAAATCGCGCGCAGCAACAACCCCTGCGCGCTTTTTTAAAACAGCAGAGTAAACCGGCGGCAATGTGGTTAAAGCTAAACATTGCACTTGGAACAGTTAATGCGATTTTAATGATTGCAGGTGCTTATTTACTCGCGCAAACCATTCATGAGGTGATGTTTGAAGGGCATAGTTTAGCCCAAGTGACCCACTATTTATGGCCTTTAGCGGGTATTATTTTACTGCGCGCCATTTTCTTAGCGTTAAGTGAGCGCTTGAGCGCATTTGCTTCACTTAAAATTAAATCGGCTATTCGCCAAACCTTACTCGATAAACTCACACAACTCGGCCCAAGTTATATAGAGCAACATGGCCAAGGCGCTACGCTCAATACGCTGCACAATGGTGTTGAGGCACTGCATGACTACTATGCTAAATACCTACCCGGTGTTGCCTATAGTGCGCTAATTCCTATTGCAATATTAGTGGTTATATTTCCGACCGATTACAAAGCAGGATTAATATTTTTATTAACCGCACCACTTATTCCTTTTTTTATGATTCTAGTTGGCCACAAAGCCGAGGCGCTTAATCAAAAACGTTGGCAACAACTGGCAGTATTAGGAAACTATTTTTTTGACCGTGTACAAGGGCTTACTCAACTAAAACTATTTAATGCCACGCGCAAAGAGCTTAAACAAATCGCGCGTATTTCCGATGATTTTAGGCACGCAACGCTAAACGTGTTAAAAATTGCTTTTTTATCCTCTTTTGCGCTGGAGTTTTTAGCCACAATAAGTGTGGCACTGGTAGCGGTAATTATTGGTTTTAGATTGTTTTTTGGCACTCTGGATTTTGCTACTGGCTTTGTAGTGCTGTTACTAGCACCTGAATTTTATTTACCCCTTCGCCAATTAGGCAGCCATTACCATGCGCGCCTACAGGGAATTAGTGCCGCCGCAGATATGCTGATCATTTTAAACGCACCATTGCCATCAAATGATAATAATCACAAAACAAAGATCAATATTGGTGCTAACAATACTATCAGCATCCATGATCTCAACTTTAATTACCCTAACAGTAATGAGGGAATTAAGACTATTAATTTAACCCTGCCAAGCACAGGACTAGTAGCCATTGTCGGAGCTAGTGGCTCAGGTAAGAGCACCCTACTTGATTGCATGCTTGGTTTTCACCCAGAAGTAATACAACACATATCCATTGACCAACAACCATTGACGACTGCGAATATAAGTCAATTACAACAAAGCATTGCATGGATCCCACAAAAGCCAACCTTATTTTACGATACCCTAGCCGCCAATATAAAACTCGGTAACCCTGGCGCTTCACATGAAGCACTTGAACATGCTGCAAAGCAAGCAGGCGCGCTGGAATTTATTAACGAGCTGCCCGATGGCTTTAATACCTTAATAGGTGAGCAAGGCGAAGGACTCTCTGGCGGGCAAAAACAGCGTATCGCTTTAGCTCGTGCATTTTTAAAACACGCCCCTATTTTAATGCTCGATGAGCCAACCGCTCATTTAGATAGCCAAACCGAGCAACTCATTCAAAACGCTATTGCTGAATATGCAAAAAACCACTTGGTGATCACCATTGCACATCGCTTAAATACGGTAAAAAATGCCAAGCAACTTATCGTTATGGAAAACGGCTGCATCGCTCAACACGGCGATTTTAAAACGCTCAGCCAGCAAGCTGGCGAATTTGCAAAGCTACTGCAAACAGCAGAACAAGGGGTAACTAATGGCTAATTTTATTCGTTTACTCAAATTGTGCCGCCCTCATTATAAAGCGATGCTTTTAGGGACGTTTCTAGCGTCACTCACGGTGCTAGCTAATGTAGGCTTACTCGCTATTTCAGGCTGGTTTTTAGCTTCTATGGCAGCCGCAGGAATTGCAGGCGTCCATATGAACTACTTTACCCCGGCTGGCACCATTCGCTTTTTAGCGATTGTGCGCACCGCCTCACGTTACGCTGAACGCTTAGTCACTCATAACGCCACTTTTTTATTGTTAAGTGAAATACGAGTAAATATGTTCGCTACACTCAGCAAACTTAATAACTTGGATTTGGCTATGAGCCGCAGTGCCGATTTAGTTAATCGCTTACAAAACGATGTAGACGCACTAGATAAGTTTTATTTAAATGTGTTACTGCCAATGTTAGTAGCCTTACTGACTGTGCCTATTATTATGTTGTTTATGTCTGCTTACAGCCCAAGTGTAGCCTTAATTTGCTTTACTGGCATCGTTGTTATTGGGGTGGTTATACCGGCAATACTAAGTAAGCAGTTAGATAGAAATAGCCACCAAGAAACCTTATTCAGTGCGCAATTAAGAGCTGAGCTTTCAGATACCTTAACGGGCCTTAGAGAGCTAAATATTTACCAAGCTCGACACCAACAACTCACTAAGTGTGATCAGTTAAGTGAGCAGTATAATCAGCAATTATTTATTCGTCATAAGGCTCTTGGCAACGCTGATGGTATGAGCTTACTCATAGTGCAATTGGCTATGCTTGCCAGCATTGTTACTATTGTGCCGCTAGTGTTTAGCGGTGCTATGGTCAATGTAGAGCTGGCGATGTTGAGCCTGTTTGTGCTTGCCAGTTTTGAGAGCGTATTGTTACTGCCTAATGCCTTTATTGAGCTTCCTAATGTACTAAAAGCAGCTGAGCGACTCTTTATTCTTGAAGACAAAACGCTTAGCAAAAATGCCGAATCTACAACAGATATTGAGCTATTAAATAAGCACTGGGCTTTATCATTAAATAATGTCAGCTATCACTATGGCCAAAAGCAGGCATTAAATAATGTGAGTTTTGAGCTCCCCGCGAAGCATAAAGTGGCTATTGTTGGTAGAAGCGGCAGTGGTAAAACTACCTTAGTGAATTTGCTCAGTAGTTTATGGCCACTGCAGCAAGGAACAATAAACTTAAAAAACGGCAAAGAAATCATAAGTCTGCATGATTTAAATAATGAGAGTCGTGCAAAGACATTAAATATTTTAGCTCAGCAGCATCATATTTTTGATGGCACATTAAGCGAAAACCTTGCTTATGCAGCTCCCGATGCAACCTCGCAACAAATGATAGCAGCATTAACACAGGCAGAACTTGGTGGTTGGTTCTCTGAGCTAAAACAAGGGCTAAAAACCCGTTTAGGTACCGGCGGGCGAAATGTATCTCAAGGTCAATCAAGACGTATCGCCTTGGCACAGGCCCTGCTACAAAAACCCGCCATTTTAGTACTCGATGAACCGACTGAAGGGCTCGATAATATTTCTAAACAAGCTGTTATGAATAGTGTTTTACAGCTAAAAGAGCATGCAAGTGTATTAACAATTACTCATGATCCAGCGTTGTTATCGCAAATGGATAGTGTCATCTGGTTAGACAGCGGACAGATCATCGCTCAAGGTTCACATCAACAATTGCTCAATGAACACCCTGACTATGTGGCGTTAACAACCCGCTTTTAGGGTCTGTTGATCTTTCAAGGTTAAATTTGCAGCAGTCTGTTTGGTATTTAGGCAAGGCTGAGCCTATGTGGTGTGGTTATTCCCCATAAATAGGCGATAACGCAGCATCAATGCCAAACAGGCGCTGCCCGAAGGGTTCTGCCTAGGGGCGATTTACTCTTTGTTGCTCGGTTTTTACTTAGCCCACTAGGTTACAAACCTCGCGCCGCGATTAAACCGCCCCTAGTTTGAACAAACTTTAATCCGCAAAGGTCAACAGACCCTAGTCCTTAGCAGTATTACTTATTATCAATAACGGTGACCGTTACATCAATAACGCCGACTTTAGAGTCGGCTATTTTTTCAAACATAGCTTTTGATAAATCTATAATTCGCCCCCGAATATAAGGACCCCTGTCGTTAATTCTGACCACCACTGACTTATTATTAGCAATATTAGTAACGTTTACTCGTGTACCAAATGGGAGTTTTAAGTGAGCAGCTGTTGCCGCTTGTTGACTAAATCGCTCGCCACTGGCAGTAGTTCGGCCGTGGTATTTATCAGCATAAAATGATGCTTTACCTTGCTCTGCAACATCACGTTGTTGATTATTTATATTACTTGGCGCAGTACTACAGGCGGCCAAAATCACCGACAGTACTGAAAGCAATACTAACTTTATAAGTTTCATTCTTTATACTTTATTGAAAAATGTAGAGAGAGTGTAATAGGACGATACTGAGTAGAGACTGAATTATTAATCAGCTAATAAAAAACCACCTTGATTACTCAAAGGTGGTTTTAAAATCTGTTAAAAATGCTATTTTTTAACGCACAATACCGCGTTCAGAACTTTTAACGAAATCAATCATCAATTGCACTGCTGGAAACTTTGCAGCATCTTCAGCAAGTAATTCAATCGCTTCATCAACACCTAAGCTCTTGCGGTAAAACGCTTTATAAGCGCGGCGTACTGCCATGATTTCATCACTTTCAAAACCACGGCGTTTCATGCCTTCAGTATTGATTGCTGCAGGGCCTGCTGGCATACCAATGGTGGTAACAAATGGAGGTACGTCTTTGTTTACCCCCGAATACATACCAACAAATGCATGCGCACCAATTTTACAAAATTGATGCACACCGGAGTTACCCGCTAAAATCACCCAATCACCAACATGAACGTGACCCGCTACACTGGCATTATTTGCAAAAATAACGTTATCGCCAACAACAGCATCATGCGCAACATGAGTGTAAGCCATAAATAGATTATTGCTGCCTATTTTAGTGACGCCCTCATCTTGGATTGTGCCGCGGTGAATAGTCGCACACTCGCGAATAACATTATTGTCGCCAATAATTAAGCTGGTTGGCTCGTTGTTATATTTTTTGTCTTGGCAGGCTTCGCCTACAGAAGCAAACTGAAAAATATGGTTACCAGAGCCAATGGTAGCAGGCCCTTTAACAACAACGTGAGACTCAATTATACAGTCATCACCAATAACAACATCATTACCGATGTAACTGTATGGTCCAACTGACACATTGTTACCAAGTTTTGCACCCGGTTCGATTATTGCCGTAGCATGGATCACAATTAAAACTCTCTTCTAGCACACATGATTTCGGCGCTACACACTGTTTTGCCGTCAACTTTAGCTTCAGCCGCAAATTTCCATATGTTACGACGCTCTTTTAAAAACTTAACATGAAGATGCATGGTATCACCTGGCACAACCGGCTGCTTAAAACGAGCATTGTCTACGGCTGCAAATAGGTAAAGTTCGTTCTCGCTACGATTTTCAACCGTTTTAAACCCTAATAGACCCGTTGCTTGCGCCATTGACTCTAATATTAGCACACCAGGAAAAATCGGCTGATTTGGGAAATGGCCAGTGAAAATAGGTTCATTAATCGATACATTTTTAATTGCATGCAACGATTCACCTGGGGTGAAATCGATTACACGATCAATTAGTAGCATCGGGTAACGGTGCGGTAATAAACTTAAAATTTCTTGAATATCAAGGCTATTTAATTCGTTTGCCAAAATAGCATCCTTTTTAGTGTTCAACGATCATGACTTATTCAATGCTTCAAGCGCTTTTAGACGTGATTTCATGTCTGAAAGGTTGCGCAAATGAGCAATTGATTTTCGCCACTCTTTGTTAGTCGTATGAGGCATACCAGATGAGTAAATACCTGGTTCGGTGATTGATTTGGTCACCATACTCATGCCGGTAATTATAACACCATCACACACAGACATGTGACCGTTAATCGCGCTCATGCCGCCAATCTGGCAATTTTTACCTATGGTGACACTGCCTGCAAGTACAGTACAACCGGCGATAGCGGTGCCTGAGTTAACTTCGACGTTGTGTGCTATTTGGCACTGGTTATCAATAATAACGTTACTGTGGATAATAGTATCATCGAGCGCACCACGATCTATGGTGGTACTTGCGCCAATTTCTACTTTATCGCCAATGATCACAGAGCCTAATTGTGGAATTTTAAGCCACTGACCGCGTTCGTTTGCATAACCAAAGCCATCACTACCAATAACTGTGTTTGCTTGCAATAGACAGTCTGCGCCAATCTCAACATCATGATAAATGCTCACACTTGGCCAAAGTTTGGTGCCTGAACCTATTTTAGCACGTTCACCAATAAAACTGTTCGGACCAATTTGTACGTTATCACCAATTACAGCATCAGCTTCAATTACAACATTAGCACCAATAGCTGCACTTTTGCTCACTTGTGCATTGGCATGTATAACCGCACTTGGATGCACATCGTGAGATGCGCTACGCGGGGTAGTATCCATTAATTGAGCTAGTTTGGCATAGGTAACATAGGGATTGGCAACAATGATTTTATTGCCTGAAAAATAAGGCGCATCGTCAGGGCTAAGTATTACTGCACTGGCTTTTGTTGTCTCAAGCTGAGAGCGATATTTCTTGTTCGCTAAAAATGCAATATGCCCAGAATGGGCATTTGCAAGTGTCGCTATTTTTTTAATTTCTAAAGCGCCATCACCTTGAAGCTCGGCGCTTAGAAGTTCCGCAATTTGCGAAAGCGTATAATTTTGCATAGATTAATTATTTCTTACTTACAGCTGTAACTACTTTTTCAGAAAGATCAGTTACTTCTTTAGGGTTGAAGTAAATAGTTGTGTCTTTTACTTTAACTTCATCGAAGTCGCCTTTTTTAGCAATCTCTTGGATAGTTTCAATGATTAAAGTCTGAACTTTAGCCAACTCCTGATTTTGACGTGCTTTAATTTCTTGCTCTAATGGGCGACCCTTTTCAGCAAGGTTTTTTTGCATACCCTGAATTTTATCACGTAATGCGTCTTTTTGTTCTTGACTCATTGTGGTGCTTTCACGCTTAAACTTTTCTGCTTCAAAGCGAATATCACCTTGTAACTTTTCAAGCTCTTGACGACGCTCAGCAAATTCCGTTTGTAGAGACTGTTCGATTTTAGCCATTTGTGGAAGCTGCTTGTAGATTTCTTGCATATCTACAATACCTACTTTATGAGCAAAAGCATTAACTGATGTACCCATCATAAGTGTAGCTAAAACGGCAACGGCTGTTGATTTGAATAATTTTTTCACAAAAAACTCCTTTAGAAAGTGTTACTAATATTAAAACTGATGGTCTTGGTATCGTCATCTTCTTCTTTTTGCAACGGATACGCAAAGCTGATCAGCATAGGACCCATAGGTGAGATCCATTGTAAAGATAAACCGGTTGCAACCCTAAAGCGCATTGGGTCTGAATAGTCATCTAATTTTGCACGCTCATCAATACCCAAATTTTGATAACGATCAACGTTAAACTCGGTATCCCAAACGTTGGCAGCATCAACAAAGAAACTGGTACGTACTGAACTGGTATTTTCTTCGTCTAAGAACGGTGTAGGAACAATAAGCTCCATACCTGCAACGGCCTTCGCATTACCACCTATACGACCTTGTGGGAAAAGCACGTCAAATTCTGGAGCGCCACCAATATTGCCTGTGGTTGTGCCATCACCTGATGGCGTACCAGGTATAGGTAGTGGCTCTCTTGATACCGCACGCGGTAAAATAGTATTTCTGTCAAAGCCACGTAGTTCCATTTCTGTAATACGGAAGTATTCTTGGAACGGTAACGTCTGATCATACCCGTTGGTAGAACCATAGCCATTACCATAACCTAATGCCGCACGGGTCGAAAATACCCAGCGATGATCGTTTGAGATAGGCCAGTAAAAACGTGAATCATAATTTAACTTAAAGTATTTTAAATCTGAGTTCGGCGTTGTGGCTGTCAGGTTTAATGTTTGTCTTGAGCCTGCTGTTGGGAATAAACCACGGTTAACCGTTACACGCGACCAACCCACACTTAACTCATACTTGGTAAACTCAAAGCCCGCATCTGGGTTCTCTGGGTCTAGGAAAGTTTCACGTAGAACACGTGTTTGCTCATATTCTGCAATATCAGATAGCTCTTCTTCTATCCAACGAGCTCCAAAGTTAATACGGTTTATAGCATCAATTGGAAAACCAATGTTAGTTCCAAGACCATAACTCTTTGACTTATAGTCAATCAAGCTAAACTGGCTAGCATCGTAGTTACTATAAAAAATACTGCTACCTTGCGATACACCATCTGGCGTAAAGTAAGGGTCTGTGTATGACACACTAACGCGTTCAGAACCACGCGAGGTATTAATGTTAAAACCAATTTGATTACCCGTACCTAAAAAGTTAGATTCGGTTACACCAATATTAAATTGCAGACCTAAGTATGAACCATAAGCAAGACCGGCGTTAAAACTACCTGCAGATTGCTCTTTAACAGTAAAGTCAACGTCAACTTGATCATCAACACCCGGAACAGGCACTACATTAAAGTCAACCGATTCCATATAAGGTAAGCGTTGAATTTGCAATTTAGAACGCTCTAAGTTTTGGTTAGATAACCATGCCCCTTCAAGCTGTGTCATTTCACGACGCAGTACTTCATCAGCTGTATTTTGGTTACCACCTACAATGATTCGACGTACATAAACACGTTTACCAGGGTCAACCGATAAAGTCAGTTGTACCTCTTGGTTTTCATCATCAATTTCTGGAATGGTGCGTACTTCAGCGTTAGCATATCCAAAACGAGCTAAGTAACTTTTTATAAACTCTTCTGAAGAAGTTACCACTGAGCCGTTATAAAGCTCTCCGGTGCGAAGCGGGATAACACTTTTGATTAGTTCTTCTCGGCCGAGTAAATCACCGATAAAATCAAAACCTTTTACCTTGTATTTTACGCCTTCGGTAATATTTGCCGTTACATAAACCGATTCACGCTCAGGACTGACTGACACTTGAGTCGAATCAATATTGAAGCGTAAATAGCCACGGTCTAAATAAAAGCTACGAATTTTTTCTAAATCGCCTTCAATGGTTTGTTTTTGATAGCGATCGCTACCCATAAACTGCCACCAAGGTAAATCTTGTTGCGATTCAGCAAGCTGTAATAACTCTTCGTTTGAAAAAAGTTCATTACCAACTAAGTTGATTTGACGAATAGAGGCAGCATCGCCCTCATCAAACTCGAGTCTCAGTTTAACCCGATTACGTGGCAGCTTAGTGATGCTAATGTCCACTTTTGCATTGTATTTACCAATACTGTGAAAAAACTCAACTAAACCTTTTTCAATATTATCGATAACCGTTTTATCCAGCGGCTCGCCTTGACGAATATCTTGTTGATCAAGCGACTGGTTTAACTGCTCATCTTTAATGTCTTTATTGCCTTCAAATTCAATAAAGCTAATTGTTGGACGTTCAGTTACTTTAAAAATTACGTTATTGCCATCACGCAACGCTTTTATATTGTCAAAGTGACCTGAGCGATAAAGTGACTTAATTGTTTTTGAAATTGTGTATTCATCAACATTGTCGCCCACGTTAATAGGAATATGCGTTAATGCGGCACCAAGTGCGACACGTTGCAATCCTTCAACTTTTAAATCTTCAACAATAAAGGAGTTTTGGCCTAGGGCTGCAAAACTTGCACCCAATAAACTTGAAACTACCAAATGTTTTTTTATAGCCATTTTATTATCTTTATCCTTTACAACTGTATTACCGCTTAGCATCGAAAACTAAATAGTTACGAGCTTTACAATCGTGTTCTAATTTGTCGTTACCACGCTTAAACAACTACAAGCGCGATACATCATTGAACAAAGCGAAACATGTTAGAAAAATGAGTAGCAAGGCTCCCACTTTAAAACCAAACTCTTGTGTCTTTTCAGAGACCGGCTTTTTACGAAAAAGTTCAATTATGTAATACATTAAGTGCCCACCATCAAGCACCGGCAGAGGAAGTAAATTAAATACTCCCAAATTAACGCTGATCAAAGCTAAAAAGCTTAAAAATGCGACTAATCCGTAACTAACACTTGTGCCTGCACCGACTGCAATGCCGACAGGCCCACTTAAATTTTTCACTGACACTTGACCAGTAATTAAGTTACCTATCATGTCAAAACTCAGCGTAATTAAACGCCATGTCTCTTTTGTGCCCAGCACAATACTATCTAGTGGCCCATAATGTCTAGTCTCAACAAAATCATCAGGCCACTGCTCTACAACTGGAGCAACACCTAAAAAGCCTTGTTCAACACCATTACTAACAACTCGGCTCTTTGGGGTAACTAATATGGTTTTTATACTATCTTGTCTTTTTACACTAAATTGTAAGGATTTGTTAGCCGATTGAGTAATAAGATTAACTAATTGCTGCCAACTGCTCATTGTTTCACCGTTTACAGCCAAAATAACGTCGTTAACCTGTAAATTTGCCTGTTCAGCAGCAGAGTCTTTGGTAATTGCAGCGATGGTGAGTGTTGCTTGAGGGCGAAACGGCACAATCCCCAACGAACTTAATGGCGGTACGTCTTGCTGATCAAGCTTCCAGCCATCGAGGTTAAGAGTTTGCGTTGTTTGTTGATAATTTTCGTTACGTAAAGTAATAGCAACGCTTTTATCACCCAAGTGCGACATCAAAGAGAAAGTCGCATCTTGCCAATTACTAATATCGTCATCACCAATTTTAATTATTTGCTGAGTAGGCAAAATGCCCGCTTGTTCTGCTCTGCTGCCTTCAACAACATTGCCTACAACCGGTTTTATGGTTTGTACACCCACCATATACATGACCGCTAAAGCAAAAATAGCGAATAAAAAATTCGCCATGGGCCCTGCTGCTACAATGGCTATTCGCGCTTGAACAGATTTAGCATTAAACGATAAATGACGTTGATTGGCAGGTACTTCATCAACACGCTCGTCTAACATTTTTACGTAACCACCCAGTGGTATTGCCGCAATCACATACTCAGTATTGTATTTATCGTGCCATTTTAATAGGGGTTTACCAAAACCAATTGAAAAGCGTAGTACCTTAACGCCAGCCTTGCGTGCTACCCAAAAATGACCATATTCGTGAACGGTCACTAAAATACCGAGCGCAAGTATAAACGAGCCTAAATTCCAAAAAATCGAACATTTTAATGTACCACTTTTGTTATAAACTGCGTTGCGCTTATGCGTGCTAAACGATCACACTCTAAAATTTCATCTAGAGTTTGCACATTAGTAAACTTTGCAGTCTCTAACGTTTGCGCATTCACTTTATAAATATCAGTAAAACTAATTTGACCTTGTAAAAATGCATTTACAGCCATTTCATTGGCAGCATTCACCGTAGTTGTTGCGCCCTGTCCCGCATCACACGCAGCAATTGCCAATTTTAAATTAGGGTAGCGCGAGAAATCAGGTTTGGTGAACGAAAAATCACAAATATCAGAAAAGTTTAGCGGTTTAACTCCCGCATCAATTCGCTGTGGAAAAGCAAGCGCATGCGCTATTGGGGTGCGCATATCGGGGTTTCCCATTTGCGCTAAAATAGAGCCATCTTGGTATTGCACCATAGAGTGAATAATACTTTGTGGGTGGATCACCACATCAATGTCGCTGGCATCACAGTTAAATAACCATTTAGCCTCAATAAACTCTAAACCTTTGTTCATCATCGTGGCTGAATCTACCGATATTTTTTGTCCCATTGACCAATTAGGGTGAGCAACCGCTTCACTGACGCTAACACTAGCAAGCGTATTAATGTCACGGTTTAAAAACGGCCCTCCAGAGCCTGTTAATAAAATTTTGCTAACACCATGCTGCTCAAGCCGTGCTTGTCCTTGGGTGTTTTGTAACGCACTAGGTAAACACTGAAAAATAGCATTATGTTCGCTGTCGATGGGTAATAAAGTTGCTTGGTGTTGTTTCACTTTATCAATAAACAACTGACCCGACATCACCAATGACTCTTTGTTTGCCAGCAGCACTTTTTTACCCGCTTCGACTGCGCTCAAGGTGGGTAGTAATCCAGCCGCACCAACGATTGCTGACATCACAGTATCAACATCAACATGCGCACAAAGCTCACTCATAGCTTTCTCGCCATGCATTACTTGTGTTTTACTCATGCCTTTTAAAAGTTCACAAAGCTGCTTAGCGGCTTGCTCTGAAGCCATAACAGCATAACGAGGTTGATGAGCAAGACACAACTCAGCCATTTTTTTTGCATTTTGCCCAGCGGCTAATGCGAACACCTTGAACTGCTGTTGATTTCTTGCAACAACATCTAACGTGCTAAGACCTATCGACCCCGTCGCACCCAAAATAACCAGTTGTTGCACTGCACTCATAAACTAAGTGTCCAAGCAAAGCAAATAACAAACATCGGCGCTGCTGCAGTTAAGCTATCAATGCGGTCTAAAATACCGCCGTGTCCAGGTAGGCAACTGCCGCTATCTTTAAGACCCGCTTCACGCTTAAACATACTCTCGAGTAAATCACCTACCGCAGAGAACAAAGCAATAAATGCTGTCATTACCGCATAAATAGGCCATACAGAAGTATCAACATTAGTGTAAAAACAAAAAGCCAATACAAATAACACCGCAGCAACCACGCCACCAGCAAGGCCTTCTATGGTTTTATTTGGACTAACTTTAGGCATTAACTTATGTTTACCGAAACTTTTACCGGTAAAGTAAGCGCCAATATCGGCACTCCATACAATACCCAGTACCACTAAAATCAGCATAGAACCATAGTGTGTTGATTCTGTATATTGCGCACTGCGAAGCGTATTAAGCGCAAGCCACAGTGGTACCAATGTCAGTAAACCGGCAATACCGCGCATTACAAGTCCTTCGTTCCAGCCTTTAGCCATAGCGGGGTAACGCCACACTAAATAACTTGCAACCAGCCACCACGAAAACGATAAGGTAAATAAGTAATTGGCATCACCTACAAGCTTGCCGTTCTGCCATAGGGTTTCTATCGGCCAATGTAAATTAAGTAAGCCTAGTAAAACTGCAACTAACAATACAAACGCACCGCGCTTTAGTTTATCGCATAGCCCCATAAAAGCAGACCATTCCCATGCGCCCATTAATACAATAGCACCCGCAAAATAACTAAATAACGTTAGTGGGGTGTAAAAAACCAAAGCCAGTGCTAATGGCGCTAGCACTAGTGAGGTTAAAATACGTTGTTTTAACAAAATGATGACCCTTAATCTATTTTAGGTTTGAGCGAGTAATTGTTTTATTTGTTCGCCCGTGCAACCAAAACGTCGCTCTCTGGCAACGTAACATGCAATGGCCTCTGCAAAAGCAGCTTCGTTAAAGTCAGGCCAAAGTGTATTGGTAAAATAAAGTTCAGCGTAGGCTGCCTGCCAAAGTAAAAAATTACTAATTCTGACATCGCCACCAGTACGGATCAGTAAATCAGGCTGTGCCTGATCTGCCATACTCATATGCTGTGCAATATGTTCTTCTGTAATGTCTGCGGGATCAATTTCCCCATTTGCTACTTGTAAAGCAACCAGCTTAGCAGCATGGGTCATATCCCAGCGACCACCGTAATTTGCCGCTACATTTAAGTGCAGGCCGGTATTATTCGCTGTTAGTTCTTGTGCAGTATGTACTTTCGCGCGCAAGCTTTCAGAGAATCGAGATAAATCTCCAATGATGGTTAGTTTTACGTTATTTTTATGCAGCTTTTTAACTTCTTTACTCAGTACAAATAAAAAAAGCTCCATTAATGTATTTACTTCGTCTTCAGGGCGGCGCCAGTTTTCACTACTAAAAGCAAATAAGGTCAACGATTGTATCCCTAATTTAGTACAAAACTGCACAGATTGACGAACTGCATCCACGCCCTTTTTATGCCCATATACACGAGGCCTATTTCTAGCTTGTGCCCAACGCCCGTTCCCATCCATGATGATAGCAACATGTTTAGGCAAACATTGCTGTGAAATTGTATCAGCGTCTAGAACCATAAATTTTGTGTATTCCATAAAAAAACGCCGCCTAGTATACCCCAGACGGCGTTTCAAAACTAATAAATTTAACCTGTACCCGTGATAATAAATCTACTTTAAGCAAATAATTATACAGCTAACAACCTTGTATTTACTGACAACTGAGTCGTCACTAAAGAGCAGTCACAATCTGTTACCCTTTAAAATCACACTATTAAAATAAAGTGCGAAGACTGATAAGCAGCGACTTAAATATCTAACCAAAGCTGTTTACTTGGGTCTAGAACAGTTATTAAATTTCCATCAACTCAGCTTCTTTTGCTGTTAGTTGTGTGTCCATTTCTTTAATGAACTTATCAGTGATTTTTTGAATTGCATCTTCACCTTGACGTGCTTCGTCTTCAGAGATGTCTTTATCTTTTAATAAGTTTTTAATATCGCCATTTGCATCACGGCGAATATTACGAATAGCAACACGTCCGCCTTCTACTTCGCCACGCACGATTTTAATTAAATCTTTACGACGCTCTTCAGTTAATGGAGGAAGTGGTACACGAATAACCGTGCCTGCAGACATTGGGTTTAAACCAAGGTCAGAAGCCATAATCGCTTTCTCAACTGCCTGAGCTAAAGATTTATCAAATACACCAATAGCCAGTGTACGTGAATCTTCAATAGTTACATTTGCAACTTGGTTTAGAGGCGTTGGCGCGCCGTAGTACGACACCATGATGCCGTCTAAAATTGCAGGATGAGCACGGCCAGTACGAATTTTAGATAATTGACTACCAAGTGCTGCTACACTTTTTTGCATGCGCTCTTGCGCATCTTTTTGAATATCGTTAATCACGGTTTAATCCTAATCTAGTTACTAACTTCATCTGAGGCTTGTGAAGAAATAAGGGTTCCTTCTTCTTCACCCATTATTACGCGCTTTAATGCGCCTGATTTATTCATATTAAATACGCTCAATGGCATATTATGGTCGCGAGCAAGAGTGAATGCCGCTAAATCCATTACTTTTAATTCTTTATCAATAATTTCATTGTAGCTTAAGTGACGGTAAAGTGTCGCTTCAGGGTTTTTCACCGGATCATCACTAAATACACCATCTACTTTAGTCGCTTTAATTACCGTATCAGCTTCAATCTCGATGCCGCGTAAACACGCCGCAGAGTCAGTTGTGAAGAACGGGTTACCTGTACCAGCGGCAAAAATAACAACGCGACCTGTTTTTAACAAGCTAATTGCTTCAGCCCAGTTATACGCATCACATACGCCATTTAATGGGATAGCTGACATTAAGCGACAATTTACAAACGCACGGTGTAGCGCATCACGCATAGCTAGGCCGTTCATTACGGTTGCAAGCATCCCCATGTGGTCACCAACAACACGATTCATTCCCGCTTCGGCTAATGAGCCACCGCGTAAAAAGTTACCGCCACCAATAACCAAACCCACTTCTACGTCGAGTTCTACGAGCTCTTTAATTTCTTGTGCCATACGATCTAAAACTTTTGGGTCGATGCCGAAGCCTTCGTCTCCCATTAAAGCTTCACCACTTAATTTGAGAAGAACACGTCTAAAAATAGGTTTGCGATTGATAGTCATAGTTTTGGGGCCAACTTTTATTGAATTATGGATAAAAAATAACCGCGCTTATGTTAAACATAAAAGCGCGGTTATTTTAAAGAATTTCTAAGCGTGACGCAAAAGCAAATAGTACTTTAATTGCATGTATTTTCCTTTTGCATCACAAATAGTATGTCTTACTGACCTTTAGCAGCTGCAATTTGAGCAGCAACTTCAGCAGCAAAATCTTCTTCTTTCTTCTCGATACCTGCACCAACTTCCATACGTACAAAGCCAGTAACTGTTGCGTTTTTCTCTTTAAGAATTTCGCCAACAGATTTTTTCGGTTCCATGATGAAAGCTTGACCAGTAAGAGAAACCTCACCAGTAAATTTCTTCATACGACCAACAACCATTTTCTCAGCGATTTCAGCAGGCTTGCCTTCGTTCATCGCGATGTCGATTTGTACTTGCTTTTCTTTTTCAACAACATCAGCAGGTACGTCATCTGGAGTTAGGTAATCTGGGTTTGAAGCAGCAACGTGCATTGCAACGTGCTTAAGTGTTTCTTCATCAGCAACACCCGCAACAACAACACCAATACGCTCGCCATGACGGTACTCAACTAGTTGCTCACCAGTGATGTACTGAAGACGACGTACATTGATGTTTTCACCAATTTTAGTTACTAGCTCAACACGGTCTTCTTCGAACTTAGCTTGTAAGTCTTCGATAGATGTAGTGTCAGCGATAGCAGCATCTGCAACTTTGTTAGCAAATGCTAGGAAGCTTGCATCTTTAGCAACGAAGTCAGTTTGACAGTTAACTTCTACAAGTACTGCAACACCCGCGTTTTGCTTGATGATGATAGTACCTTCAGCAGCAATGTTACCTGCTTTTTTAGCAGCCTTTGCAGCACCGCTCTTACGCATGTTTTCAATCGCTAACTCGATGTCACCATCAGTCTCAGTTAACGCTTTTTTACAATCCATCATGCCAGCGCCAGTACGCTCGCGTAATTCTTTAACTAGGGCAGTAGTTACAGCCATTAGTAAATCCTCAAATCTGAAATCAGGTTTAGATAAGCGGGTTACCCGCTCCACAAGAATAGCAAGTCTTCACCTTTAAAAGATGAAGACTTGATGACAGCTAATTACTCAGCTTCTACGAAGTCATCTTTTTCAGCTTGAGCAACGATGTTACTCTCACGGCCTTCAGTGATCGCAGCTGCAACAGCACTAGTGTAAAGGTTGATTGCACGGATAGCATCATCGTTACCAGGTACGATGTAATCAACACCGTCTGGGTTAGAGTTAGTATCAACGATTGCAACAACTGGGATACCTAGGTTGTTAGCTTCACGGATAGCAATGTGCTCGTGGTCAGCATCGATTACAAAGATAGCGTCTGGAAGGCCACCCATGTTTTTAATACCACCAAGGCTCTTTTCAAGCTTGTCCATTTCACGAGTAAGCATTAACGCTTCTTTCTTAGTTAACTTCTCGAAAGTACCGTCTTGGCTTTGAGCTTCAAGGTCTTTAAGACGCTTGATTGATTGACGAACTGTTTTCCAGTTAGTCAACATGCCGCCTAACCAACGGTGGTTAACGAAGAATTGATCGCTTTGTAAAGCAGCTTCTTTTACTGCTTCGCTTGCTGCGCGCTTAGTACCAACGAAAAGAACTTTACCTTTGTTTGCAGCAGCACCAGATAAAAACTTAAGTGCAGTGTTGAACATTGGTACAGTTTGCTCAAGATTGATGATATGTACACGGTTACGTGCGCCGAAGATGAAAGGCTTCATCTTAGGGTTCCAGTAACGTGCTTGGTGACCAAAGTGAACACCAGCTTGAAGCATATCGCGCATTGAAACGTTTGCCATTTTGTAAATCCTCTAAGTTGTTTAGGGTTAGGCCTCCACATATCCCATAGCACCAACACCGCAGTTAAATGAAACTGAAATGCACCCAAGTGTATGTGACGATACGTGTGTGTGTTAAAATAAAATTGTGTTTGCCTTAAATACAAAAAATCATTTAAGAATTTATTTGTAAAAAGACGGCGCGCTTTATACCATATTAAAAATAAATACTCAACGTCTCGTGCAAAAATTGTGCGACGATAATCATCTAAAAACGCAACTTTGGAGCCTCAATGAGCGCTGTGATTAAGACCCCTGAAGAAATCGAGAAAATGCGTGTAGCCGGCCGTTTGGCTGCTGATGTGCTAGAAATGATCGAACCACATGTGGTACCAGGTATCACCACCGATGAGCTAAATACAATTTGTCATGATTATATTGTTAATGTGCAAGATGCTGTTCCTGCTCCTCTTAATTATCATGGTTTTCCAAAATCAATTTGTACCTCAGTAAATCATGTAATTTGTCACGGTATTCCGAATGACAAAGCATTAAAAGATGGTGATAGTGTTAATATTGACATCACTGTTATCAAAGATGGTTACCATGGTGACACATCAAAAATGTTTCATGTAGGCACGCCTAATATCCAAGGTAAACGTCTTGCAGAAGTCACTCAAGAAAGTCTTTACCTTGCCATTAAAATGGTAAAACCGGGTGTTCGCCTTGGTGATATTGGTGCCGCTATTCAAAAATATGCAGAGAGCTTTAACTACTCTATCGTACGTGAATACTGCGGCCATGGTATCGGTAGCGAGTTCCATGAAGAACCACAGGTAATGCATTACGGTAAAGCAGGCACTGGCGAAACATTAAAAGCAGGTATGTGTTTAACTATTGAGCCTATGGTAAATGCGGGCAAACGCCAATGTAAATTACTCAAAGACGACTGGACTGTGGTAACAAAAGACCGTAGTTTATCCGCTCAATGGGAACACACCTTACTAGTAACTGAAAATGGTGTTGAAATTTTAACACTACGATCAGATGATACAATCGATAGAATTATCGAGCACTAATTAAGTGCGCGCTTAATCGCGGTAGTAACAGGTTTTGCCTGTATATCGCTTAAGTGGTTTGCTGTAAGGGGCTAACATAACTTATTGCCCTTACAGCAAATATATTATAAAAATAAATCTCAAACTTATAATGCAGTCCATATATAGGAGCCAGCCTAAGTGGCATTACCTAACAAAGTAAAAAAGTTGCTCAATGATGCTGAGCAATTAAGCGATTACCGCGATTGCTCCGCCTATTTCTATAAATGGTTGCATAATGAATTCTCAAAACAACCGGTTGGTAAATTAATTAATGCCCGTGCAGAATTTATTGACCGACTGCTGATCAAACTTTTCCAAGTTTATGATTTAGCTCACGAACCAGATCTCGCTTTGATAGCAGTAGGTGGTTATGGTCGTGGCGAGCTACACCCCTACTCTGATATAGACTTTTTATTACTTGTTACGAAACAGCCTAATGATGATATTTGCGAAAAAATCGGTCAGTTTGTCACTATGTTGTGGGATCTTAATCTCGAGATAGGCCACAGTGTTCGTACTATTGAACAAGCCATCGAGCAAAAACGTGAAGACGTTACCTTTGCCACCAGCTTATTAGAAAGCCGTCTCATTTTTGGCAATCATATTGAGTTTGAAAAACTCAAAAACCATATTATTGAAACACCGGTTTGGGGCTCAGGTGAATTTTTTGTTGCAAAAATACAAGAACAAAATTTGCGTCACAGAAAGTGCCACGGCACAGCCTATAATCTAGAACCAAATATAAAAGAAAACCCAGGGGGTCTGCGCGACCTGCAAACTATTATTTGGGTGGCTAAAAAGCACTTTAGAGCCGAAACTCTGCAAGAGCTAATTAATCACGGCTACCTGACCCACGAGGAATATCAAGAGCTGTTAGAGTGTCTTGAAAATTTATGGAATATTCGTTTTGCGTTACATTTAGCTGCAGAACGTTCAGAAAACCGTTTATTGTTTGATCACCAACCCCAAGCTGCAGAAATTTTAGGCTTTGGTAGCGATGGTAAGGCTTCGGTTGAGCGCATGATGAAACGCTTATTCAGAATTATGAGCCGAGTACGAGAGCTCAACCAGATGTTGCTTTCGTATTTTGAGCAAAGTATTTCGCCAGACAGTAGTCAAGCGACCGTTGAAGAACTCGATCTCAACTTTGAGCGCGTTGGCCATCAAATTCGAGTAAAAAGCCCATCAGTATTCTTTAGGCGCGATCAACTTTTTGTATTGTTTGAGCATATTGCTGACCATCCAGAAATCACCCATATATACCCGAGCACTATTCGCACTATTCGCCAAGTTCGTCGTCGTTTATTGGGCGACCTACAAGACTACGCGGCCTGCCGAGAAGCTTTTCTACGAATCATAAAGCATCCTAATGGTATGGGACGTGCTTTTACGCTGATGCACAAACACGGCATGATTGCCGCTTATTTGCCGCAGTGGCGAAATATTTTTGGCCAAATGCAGTTTGATTTGTTTCATGCCTACACGGTTGATGAACACACCCATAAGCTAATTAATAATATTTATCAGTATTTTGATAAAACCGGGATTAGCGAATTCCCAATTTGTAGCGAAATTGTCACGCGTATGGATAAACCGGAGCTACTGTATTTAGCCGGTATTTTCCACGACATTGCCAAGGGACGTGGGGGGATCACTCTGAGCTGGGCGCTGTTGACGCCATTGCTTTTTCTAAATTGCATGGCTTTGCATCATCCGATGGTAAGTTAATTTCTTGGCTTGTTAGCAATCACTTACTTATGTCAGTTACGGCGCAGCGTAAAGATATAAACGACCCAGATGTAATAAAAGATTTCGCATCGCGAGTAAAAACAGAGCGTCAGCTCGATTACCTCTATTGTTTAACGGTCGCCGATATACGCGCTACCAATGACAACTTATGGAATGACTGGAAAAACACGCTACTTCGTGAGCTATACTTACATACACAACGCGCTTTGCGTCTTGGGCTTGAAAATCCAATGGATCAACGCGACCAAATTCGAGATAAGAAGCATCAAGCTAAGCAACGCCTGATTAATTTGCATTATCACGAGGAACAAATTGACTTAACTTGGAGTCGTTTTAAAGCGAATTACTTTACCGCCTTTAGTGAACAACAAATTTCGTGGCATACAGAGCATTTACTAAAATGCACTGACTTGAGCCTACCTAGTGTTATTGTCTCGAATAAAGCAATGCATGGCGGTACTCAAGTATTTGCATACAGCCCTTACTCAGGTGGACTATTTGCTCGATTAGTCAGTGTTATTGGCTCTAAAAAAGCACAAATTCAACACGCCCAAGTACTGACCACCAAAGATGGCTACGTACTGTTTAACTTTGTTATTTTAGAAGTTAATGGCGACCCAATTGCCAGTAGCCGTGCACAATCTATTAAACGCGGATTAGAGCAAGCATTGAATGATCCGCGTAAAAAAATACGTTTTAAAAAGAGCCGCTCACAACGCTTTAAAGACTTTAATATTAAACCAAAAATTGTACTGCGCCCGCACCCTCGTAAGGACCGTAGTTTAATAGAAATTCAAGCGGTTGATATACCCGGGCTATTAACTAAAATAGCCGAGGTTTTCCAAGCTTACTTACTCCACATACATGCCGCACGCATTACCACGGTAGGCGAGCGCGCAGAAGATTTCTTTGTGGTATCTAATAACGAATATCAAGCGCTGACTGATGAAGAGCAAGCAAAAATTCATCAGGCATTACGTAAAAAACTCAACGCCGAAATTGAATAAGAGGACACTATGTCAGATTTAAAAACCATGATTGAAAATGCGTGGGATAACCGCGACAGCATTAGCCCAGCAACCGTATCAAGCGATGTTAAACAAGCAATTATTGATGCACTTGAGCTATTAGATAGTGGCGCAGCGCGTGTTGCAGAAAAAATTTCTGGCGAATGGGTTGTCCATCAATGGCTTAAAAAAGCCGTGCTGCTTTCATTTAGAATTCGTGAAAACCAACCAATGAATGATGGCGTGAATCAATTCTACGACAAAGTACCACTTAAATTTAGCGACTATACGCCGGAGCAATTTCAGCAAGGCGGCATGCGCGTGGTACCAAACGCCGTAGCGCGTAAAGGTAGTTTTGTAGGGAAGAATGTTGTACTAATGCCATCGTATGTAAACATTGGTGCTTACGTTGATGAGGGCACTATGGTTGATACATGGGCCACTGTAGGTTCATGTGCTCAAATTGGTAAGAATGTACACTTATCAGGCGGTGTGGGCATAGGCGGTGTTTTAGAGCCGCTACAAGCAAATCCTACCATCATTGAAGACAACTGCTTTATTGGCGCACGTTCAGAAATTGTTGAAGGCGTTATTGTTGAAGAAGGTGCGGTTATTTCAATGGGTGTTTACATTAGCCAAAGTACCCGCATTTACGACCGTGAAACCGGTGAAATTCATTATGGTCGCGTACCTGCTGGTGCTGTTGTGGTTCCAGGAGCTCTGCCTTCAAAAGATGGCACTCATAGTTTATACGCTGCGATTATTGTGAAAAAAGTTGATCAACAAACACGCGAAAAAGTAGGCATTAACGCTCTGCTTCGCTCAATTGATGATTAATGAGCCGTTGTAAGTTTTTAGCTGTAAGCACTGAATAATTTGATGTTAAACGTAGGTTAGGTAGAGTAAAACGAAACCCAACGACACATTAAAGTTAAGTGTATTCGCTAAAATTTAATTACATACAAAAAGCCCCAAGCTTGTATAGGTTTAGGGCTTTTTTAATGCTTTTAAAATACCTCATCACAAATCTGTACCCTTTAATCGCATTGCTTTGTTAGATACCAGCATCTATATTGAATGAACCATGATTGGCTTGTTGGGGATAAGTTGTTGCGCCTTTTCGTTATAGGTTGGTTAGTGTTATTAGGTTCAACACAGGCTATGGCTAATGATTTTACATCGTTTAAAGCTAAACTTAACGAAGCCGAAGATTATCTTGTTGTTAATCCTGCACAATCAATAATTATTCTTGAAAATCTCACAGAACTAAATACAGCTCCTGCTGCGCTATTTATACGCTGGCATCTGCTTTATGCCCGAACAGCGGTGCCCACGAGTCGCTATGAACGGCTTTATCAATCGATTGACGCAATATTTCAGTATCATCAAGATGACTACTTCAAACATAAATTGACCACCATAATGAGTGCCTTGGGAATATGGCTGCGCCATGCTGAATATTTAAACGATGCCCAGCTCTCATTTAAATGTGCTTATAAATATGCGCAAAACGATCGCCAACGATTAACACTCACCAACAGTATGGCACTGGTTGCTCGCTCGCAAAACGACTTTGCTAAAGCGCGTGCTTTATACTTAAATAATCTTGATCTCACAACACAATTAACACTTCCTAATGTAACAGCACTTATAAAAAATAATTTGGGCTCTTTAGCACTTGATGAAGGCAATGTTGCTAACGCTGAACGCTACTTTAGAAGTGCATTAAGCCTTAACCAAAATCTTGATAAACGCGCAGGGCAAATCTCAACCGGGCTTAATTTATTAATGGTTTTTTTAATTCAAGAACATCAGCTTAACTTTGATCGACTCTATACCCCAACGGCAACGTTGACTCATGCATTCCCCAACAAGTCTAAACAAGCACTGCTAATTTGGCTTGAACTAGGCTACAAAAATTTAACTGGCGAGTTTATAAGTCAAAAAGATAAACATCAGCTTCAAGCTGCATATGAGCAATTAGAAAGCGATAAAATGAAACAGCTAGTAGCACATTATCTAGCTAAAAAACTTGATGTTACTTTAGCACTACCTGAGCCTATTACGGCTAAAGAGTTTACCAGCCCTTGGTTTAACTTAGTAAAGCAATGCAATTGGGAGAAAAGTTTATAGCTTTAAGTCACAAACGTTCAGCTAAGCTTAGTTAGAAGCCTATAAACTAACTTTTATCTACTTTTTTACTTCTAATATAAGTATATAAAACAAGCTACTGAATTGGCTAACAAACGGAATATATAATAAGATAGGCCAGAGAAGATAAAAATAAATGTCATTTTAATTCAATACCTTACAAAGCCTCTTGACCAATACTCAGGTTAACTTAATAACCACAAAAATAAAAAAGGCACTGTGAAGTGCCTTTTTATTTACTCAAATCTAATTAATTACAGCGCGTTAAATACATCATCTGTTTTAGCAGCGCAAATGAAGTCATTTTTATGCAGACCTTTAATTGAATGGCTCCACCAAGTCACGGTTACTTTGCCCCATTCGGTTAATAAACCCGGGTGATGCCCTTCGTCTTCAGCCATATCACCTACCTTATTGGTAAACGCAATGGCTTGTTTGAAGTTTTTAAACTTATAAACGCGCTCTAACTGCATAATACCATCGCGTACTTCTGGCACCCAGTCAGGGATTTTTTTAATTAATTCAGCCAATTCAGCATCAGATACTTTTGGCGCATCTGCATGACAGGCTTCACATTTTTGTGCACTTAATGAAGACATTTTAAATCCTTAGTTTAGCGTTACTTTTTTCAAAAATTAACTAGCTAATTTTTCTTTTGGAGGAAACTTAGGGTCGTGCAAACCAAGTGATTTAGCTTGCTCAACTAAAGTCATTATATCCATTTGAGATATTTCAAACAGATCATGAATCGAATTAATCGTGTAATACAATGGTTGCATAATGTCTATACGGTAAGGTGTACGCAGCACATCTAGCACATTCATTGGATTAATCTCTGGTGTATCTGAATACACGTATTGGGTTTCCCCTGGGCTTGATAAAATACCGCCACCGTAAATACGTAATCCTTTTTCAGTTTGCATCAAACCAAACTCAACGGTAAACCAGTACATGCGCGCTAAATAAACGCGATCTTTTTTCTCTGCCGCGTATCCTAGTTGCCCATACTTATGGGTAAATTCTGCAAAGTCAGGATTGGTTAGCATGGCACAATGACCAAATATCTCATGAAAAATATCGGGTTCTTGTAAGTAGTCAAATTCTTCACGGCTACGAATGAAGGTAGCTACAGGAAATTGCTTGTTAGCGAGTAACCTAAAAAACTCATCAAAATCGATAAGTGCAGGTACAGGTGCAACCTGCCAACCTGTGGTTGCTAAAAGTACTTCGTTTAGCTCACTCAGCTGTGGGATACGATCATGAGGCAGATTGATTTTTTTCAATCCTTCCATGTACTCATCACAGGCTTTGCCTTCAATGCACGCAAGTTGGCGTGCTACAAGCTCAGACCAAATTTTATTTTCTTCATCGCTCCAATGTATAACCCCATTTTCATCAGGTGTTTTGGAGGTGTAATTACTTGCTTTAGCCATAAATACCTTCTTTGGGATAAAACCCTAAATCGGTGTCAAAATAACAGCCAAATGCTTGGCTATTCGATGTAGCCATACTATGCAAAAGTGAACAAAAGTTTAATAGCTTGACGCAGATCAATACTTTTGCAGATCACAAAGATCGTAAATATATAATTACAGAAAAGCAAAGATAAAAACACACACCATATTCATTGGAACCTACAGATAGAAATTTGCGTAAACATTAAATTACACCTCAAGATATTTTAGTAAATGCTTGGTTGAGATCGTTAATAATATCGTTAACATCTTCAAGTCCAACTGATAAACGAATTAAACCATCACTAATTCCAGCAGCTAGTCTTTCTTCGGGAGTGTATGGCGAATGCGTCATCGATGCAGGGTGTTGAATGAGCGTTTCAGCATCGCCTAAGCTAACCGCTAATGTGCACAGTTGCATGCTATCAATAAACTGCTCACCGTCGGTTAAGCTCCCTTTAATTTCAAAGGCAATAACACCACCTGCCGCTTTCATTTGCTTACCAATATACTTGTAACCTGGGTGCGATTTAAGCCCAGGGTAATACACTTTATTTACTTGCGGATGGGCTTCTAAGTATTCGGCAATCGTTTGCGCACTTTGGCAATGGCGTTCTACGCGAATAGCTAAAGTTTTTAAACCTCGATTTATTAACCACGCATCGTGAGGACTAATAGTGGCACCAATATCTTTAAGCACGGTCATTTTAATCTGTGTAATATGCTCAAGTGAACCACACACAATACCCGCAACAACATCGCCGTGACCATTTAAATACTTGGTCGCGCTATGCATTATAATATCAATACCGTACTTTTTTGGTGACTGCAGTAGCGGGGTCAAAAAGTATTATCAACCACACTCAGTAAATTATGCTGTTTAGCCACGTTACCAATAAGTGCTAAATCAATCACTGCCATGGTTGGGTTGATTGGTGTTTCTACAAATATCATTTTTGAGTTAGGCTTAATGGCAGCGCGCAGTTCACTCTCATTAGTCATATCAACAAAGGTGACTTCAATTCCCCATCGCGGCAACATATGCGCAAAAAAAGCAAAGGTGCAGCCATACAGTGCGCTTGATGCAATTAAGTGATCGCCTTGCGATAGAAAGCTTAGTACCGAAGCGGATACCGCCCCCATACCTGTTGCCGTGGCGGCAGCGGCCTCACAGCCTTCTAATTGCGCCACTTTTTGCTCAAGTTCAGTCGTGGTTGGATTACCTAAACGCGTGTAAATATAACCGGGCTCTTCACCTGCAAAGCGGGCAGCACCTTGTGCGGCATTTTCAAAATGAAACGTAGACGTTTGATACAAAGGTGAGGTTAATGCGCCATGCGGATCGTTTGCTTTTTGTGGGCCATGGATACATTGGGTATTTTGATGATGCTTGCTCATTGTGTGTTCTCGTTTTTATTATGTGTGTCAATAGCATAAATAAAACGCACCGCACTTAAAATCACAAGCATGCCGGATGCTCAGATGGCTATTTGTGCAAACTTTACCCAAAAAGCTGTACACAAATATTGCCAACGAAGTCTCACTACTTAGTTTCAGCTCCCTTACGGCTCATAATTTTACTCGCAATCCCTTGGACTGTGCCTTTTAACAAGCTGCGCTTGTTTTCAAGACGCGGTAAGGGTCGGCTTAATTCCATGGCTTTATAACCAATACGCGCTGTAAATATACCGGCACTAACACCTTGTGCAGCTCGCCCAGAAAGCTTGCCTAATAATTCAGCACTCAGTGCCGTGGCAGCTAAATCAGATACGAGCTCTGCACTGCCTACAAACATTACTTGCTTAATAAGCATGCGGTAAAGTTTAATACGGCTGGCATAACCAAAGCCAATGCCATATATGCGGCCTATTTGCTCTATTAATTTAGTGCCACGCCACAGTACAGCCATCATATCCACCAGCGCAATTGGGCTTAGAGCAACTAATAAAGCTGATTCTGTTGCAAAACGGTTTATTAACTTTTTAGCTTGATTGTCTTGCGTTATCAATAAGCTATTCGCGTACAGGGACATTATTTCTTTGTCACTGTGGTGCGTAGCGACCTGATTTTTAAAGTTTTCGAAATTATCTAATTGCTGATGTTTATTAAGCTTTTCAAGCCAAGGTATCGCCCCGCCTACCTGCTCACTATTGAGCAAACGATTAGCTTCATGGCGGTGCAGCTGATTACGCTTTAAGCTGCGTAACATTCTATATTCACGCCACAATAAACGCGATATCAGGAGTAAACCGGTTATTACAGCGGTTAAGTACACCCCACCTAAAATAACAGACTGCTGAAACGCCAATACAATTGAAAATGCGAACTCAAGTAATATTAAAACAATAAAGCTCAGTGCAAATAGGCCTTTAAGGATTTGCCACTTAGACTTTTTATATACAGGCTCAATATCGATTTCAGGTTCAATTAGCTCGTCGCTATCTTTGCTAGGCTGCTCACTTTGTCCCTGCTCTACGACTTTAGCCGCTAATAAATCTGGTTCATTTTGCTCAATATTTTGGGCATTAATACGACGCCCAGCTTGAAATTGGTGTGTTGACTCACTCATGTTAACTTATCTCCTAACAAGTACTGCATCACATGGTCTAAGCGAATGTGCTTAAGCTGTTGATCTGGGCTTGGCATAGGTGCAAATGATAAAAACTCAAACCCATGTGCTGGCCACTCACTTTTATTAAGCATTCTGCTCGGCGGCTGAGGAGGCAGGTAAGTTAGCCACTGTTGTTCATTCAATGGCTTGCCATAGATACAGTCGAGTGTTTGCCCTTTATCAACCACTTGGCGAGACACAGTGGCAGCGATTGACGACATCGCCAGTGTTTCTATTTTAACCCCATCAAATTTTAAGTGATTGCTTTGCTCTTTAACTAACGAATCGAGTAACAGTGCAAGATCTTTGTGATACTTTGCACTGATGTGATCGGACTTATTAGCAGCAAATAATATTTTATCAATATTAGGTTTAAACAAGCGTTTAAAAAAACCAGAATCACCATAGCTAAAGTGTGACAATAGTTGATTGATAACTCGACTTTGCTCAGCTAGCGTTTCATAGCCTTCATTTAAAGCACTAAGTACATCTACCAAGACGATTTGACGGTCAAAATGGCGAAAATGCTCATTATAAAATGGCTTAACAACTTCTTTAACGTAAGCATCAAAACGTTTAATTAAATGCGCTAAGTTAGAACCTGCTACTACATCGTCACTTATTTTTTCAGGGCTAATTGGAAAAAATAATAATAATGGTGCACCTTGCAAGTCGCCCGGCATTAACATTCGCCCTGGCTGTAACATGGCAAGCTTAGTGTCTTTTTTTAGCCCTACCAACATGGTTTGATAACATTTTGCAATATTAGCCAGTGCGTTTTCATCTACCGGTGCATCTAAATCAAGCTGCTCTATGGATTGTAAAAATTCAGCTGAGCTTTGGTTACGTGGCGTTTGGCTTAGCAATGGATATTGTTGCTCGCACCATTGCTCAAAGCTTTGCGCGAGCATAGGTAGGTCCAGCAACCACTCACCAGGATAGTCAATAATATCTAAATACAGCGTCGATTGTGGTGAGAAATGACCGCGCAGACCCGCGTTGCTTTGATATTTAATCGCCAAACGTAAAGTATTTATTCGTTCGGTAGAAGCGGGCCATGCAGGGTCGCCTTCACTTGGCAGTAAAGCACTTATTGCGCGGTTATAATCAAAGGTAGGAACGTTCAATGCCTCTTGCGGCACAATTTTAGTAGCAATGTGGCGATGTTCACGCATTACATCAAAAAAAGGTAAGTTGTTGTCATTCGCCTGAGAGGTTAAATGTTTAACTAGCGCGCTAATGAACGCAGTTTTACCACTGCCGCTCAGCCCTGTTACGGCAAGTTTAACGTGTTGATCTAAACTACGGTGCAGGGCCTTTTGGGCTTTGCCTTTAACGCTTTTAAAGGTCTTTTTTGCAAATGATTGGCTCATAAAGTGTTTTGCACCTTAGTTGCCGTCATTGATCACGCTGCAAACAAGGTGCTTATCAATCCCTTAAAGTTTATTAATTTCACGGCTAACCGTAAACTCGCTTGAAGTAACGTAGCGTTCCATGTTTTGAAGGCGGCTATCTACACGGGTTAATCGCTCTTTTAAGTCTTGCAGCGCACGACGCGGTGGCTCGCCTTTTTGCCATACTTTAAATTTTACTTCTAGCGGATCACCGCCATACGTTGATTGTGTTTTATTTACAGCACTGGGTTGTTTTTTATCTAAAATAAACCACGCTGCAATATACGCTACCACAAATAATGGGCCACCGGTTAGTAGTACAGCACTAACAAAAATAATGCGAACTAACCATAACTCCATATTAAAGTAGTCACTTAATCCCGCACATACACCGGCAATTTTACCGCGTTGTGGGTCTCTTAATAATTCGCGTTTGGTGTTCATACTTTTTGTCTCCACTGCGGTGACTCTTGATCAAGTAACGCTTCTAATGTCTCGATTCTATCAGTCATTTTTTCAGCTTTTTGAGCAAGCTCCAATAACTGGTGATGCTCATGCTCGCTTAACCCTTGGCTTACCTGCTTTTTGCTTCGGTAGTGTAAAATTAACCACAGTGGTGCAACAAAAATCATAAACAAGATAAAGGGTGCAACTAGTATCTCTGGATCAAACATAATCCTCTCCTGACAATCCGTATTCAATGTTGATGTCAGGGGCACAAGGCCCCTGTTTTATATTTATTTATTCGAGAGTTTCTTTTTAAGTTCAGCTAACTCGTCGTCAATTTTTTCATTCTTTTGTAAATCAGCAATTTCATCTGCTAACGTTTGTTTACCCAAATCATAAGACTCTATTTGAGATTCTAGCCCATCAATTTTGGTTTCGTAACGTTCAAAACGATTAAGTGCATCATCCACTTTAGAACTATCAAGTGCTTTTTTAACCTCAAGGCGCGACTCAGCCGAGCGTTGACGTAAAATAATAGCTTTTTGACGTGCTTTAGCGTCCGCTAGTTTCTCTTGTAGCGTAGTCACTTCTTGCTGTAGTTTCTCGATATGAGATTCTACATGATCAAGTTCACTTTCTACTGCAGCGACTGCATCTGCTGATTTTTGCTTTTCAAGTAAAGCTGAGCGAGCTAAATCATCACGATCTTTGCTCAGTGCTAATTCGGCTTTATCTTGCCAATCGCTTACTTGGGCTTTTAGTGTATCTACGCGACGTACTAATTCTTTTTTCTCAGCAAGGGTTTTTGCTGACGTAGAGCGTACCTCTACAAGTGTATCTTCCATCTCTTGGATAATAAGACGAACCATTTTTTCAGGATCTTCTGCTTTATCTAAAATGGCATTGATATTAGAATTAACAATGTCTGCAAAACGTGAAAAAATTCCCATAACATATACCTCTATTATTTAATCTAAATGTGTCTGCTTTTATTAGTATCAATATGCTTGCCAACTTTTATAATTTTAAAATACCATTTATTTTCAATATGTTAAATGTATATTACAAATTACTTTTGTTATCTCTCATAATGAAATACACTAACTGTTAGTAAAAATGACTAAGAGTTAGGAAATATGAGTCAATATCGCCAACAGGACAATTTACTTGGCCAATCAGACAGCTTTTTATCGGTGCTTGATCAGGTTTCGCAACTGGCTAACCTAGATAAACCCGTACTCATTATTGGTGAGCGTGGCACGGGTAAAGAGCTAATTGCTGCACGTTTACACTTTTTATCCAAGCGCTGGGATCAAAGTTACGTCAAGCTTAACTGTGCGGCATTAAACGAAAACCTACTCGAGAGTGAATTATTTGGTCATGAAAGTGGTGCTTTTACAGGCGCAAGTAAACGCCATGAAGGCCGCTTTGAACGTGCTAATAGCGGCACCTTATTCTTAGATGAGTTAGCAAATACCTCTGCCATGGTTCAAGAAAAGCTACTAAGAGTGATTGAGTATGGTGAATTTGAGCGTGTTGGCGGCAAGCAAACCGTTAAAGTAGATACTCGCTTAGTCTGTGCAACCAATGAAGACTTGCCACATTTAGCCGAGCAAGGTGAATTTAGAAGCGATTTACTCGATAGGCTCGCGTTTGATGTGATCACCTTACCGCCACTGCGTGAACGTCAAGATGACATTATGTTACTGGCAGAACAATTTGCGATGAATATGGCACGAGACCTTGAGTGGGAGCTATTTAGTGGTTTTACCCGCAGTGCACAAGAAAGTTTGCTCAGTTATGAGTGGCCAGGTAATGTCCGTGAACTTAAAAACGTGGTGGAGCGAAGTCTGTATCGCCACGGCAATGAACATATTCCTGTACATAAAATTATTTTAGACCCATTCGAAAGTCGCTTTAGACCTAAAGCCCGCATAAAACATGCACAAGCACCTGCTATAATACAATCTGAACCGACTACTCATGCTCAACCTGCAGAAGCGCCTGTAGCATTGAGTTCAAGTATCAAAGAACCTGAGTTTCCATGCGACTTAAAAACGCTCTCTAATGAATTTGAAATTACATTAATAAAAAAAGCATTAGAACATAGCCAATTTAATCAAAAGAAGACTGCAGAAGTACTTGGTTTAACGTATCATCAACTACGTGGTTATTTGAAAAAATACAATTTGCTAGAATAGTAGAGGTTGTGCGGGTGCATAAATTATTACTTGCTTTAATATCATTGAGCTTAGTAGGTTGCATTGATAGTAAAGAAGAAATCTTAGAAGAAAAAAACCAAGGTCTTGTTTATTGCGCCGAGGCTAACCCTGTGTCGTTCAATCCACAAGTCACAACCACAGGGTCAACTATCGATATTATTGCTAACCAGTTATACGACCGGTTAATTAGTATTGATCCCATAACCGCTGAGTTTAAGAGTGAACTTGCCACTGATTGGAAAATCAGTAAAGACGGTAAATCGGTTACCTTTACTTTGCGCAAAGGAGTTAAGTTCCATACCACCTCTTATTTCACTCCTAGCCGTGAATTTAACGCTGATGATGTGATATTTACTTTTAGCCGATTATTTGACGTTTATAACCCTTATCACTTTATTGGCGATGCTAATTACCCTTACTTTCAAAGTGTGGGGATTGACCAGCTAATTCGTAAAATTGTTAGAGTATCTGATCATCAAGTCCGGTTTGAATTATTTAATGCCGAAAGTAGCTTTTTAGCCAATATGGCGACCGATTTTGCTGTAGTGCTTTCTAAAGAATATGCCATGGCGCTTAAAGCTAATAATCAAGAAAACTTATTTGACCAATACCCAATTGGTACGGGACCTTATATTTACAAAGAGTATCGACGCGATCATTTAGTACGCTTTTATAAAAACGCTGATTATTGGAAACATGATGTTGCCCTTGAGCAATTGGTGTACGACATTACTCCAAATGGTACCACCCGTATCGCAAAAATATTGACCAAAGAATGTGATGTAACTGCACACCCAAGCAGTGCCCAATTAAGTATCTTAGCGCAGCGTGATGATATTAATGTTGAAAGAGAAACTAACTTAAATATTGGTTACTGGGCATTTAATACCGAGCGTCCACCTTTTGATAACCTAAAAGTACGTCAAGCATTAGTTCATGCCATTGATATAGATAAAATAATGCAGGCGGTGTATTACGGTAATGGCTTGCGTGCACAGTCTATTCTTCCGCCTACGTCATGGGCGTTTGAACTACAAAAAAACATGCCTATTTTTGACCCACAGTTGGCAAAAAGGTTATTAACTGAAGCCGGTTTTCCAAAAGGCTTTGATATGAGCATTTGGGCTATGCCCGTAAGCCGTATTTATAACCCCAACGCCCGCAAAATGGCTGAGCTAATGCAAAGTGATTTACGCAAAATTGGCGTTAACGTAAACATTGTAGAATATGAATGGAACACCTTTATTCAACGCATTGGGGAGCATCGCCACGACAGTGTGTTATTAGGTTGGGCAGCTGATACGCCTGATCCCGATAACTTTTTTAGCCCATTATTAAGTTGTACTGCGACATTCAGCGGCAAAAACCCAGCAAACTGGTGTAATCCAGAATTTGATTTACTGCTAACCAAAGCGTTAGACACCACAGATTTAAATTTACGTAAACAATATTATGACGCAGCACAGAGCATGATCATCAAACAATTGCCTCTACTGCCAATTGCCCACGGCATGCGTTTTCAAGCAAGTAGCGCAGACGTTGAGGGTATTACCTTAGGGCCATTCGGTGCTATTTCGTTGGCTAACGCGAGGAAAAGATAATGATCTTAGATTATATTTTACGCCGCCTCGGACTGTTATTTTTTATGGTGTTACTACTAAGCATTTTTACCTTTTCGTTGAGTTACTTATTTCCCGGCGATCCACTTAGTAATTTAAGCGGCATACCAGATACTAACTTTACCCAAAATGCGCAGTTAGAAGAAAAGTACTTGTTTAACAGTAACTACTTTATGCAGTACATCGCCTTTGTAGGACGAATTTTACAAGGGGACTGGGGAATGTCATTCGCCTCGGGGGGCAGTGTTTTCGCCCATGTAATTGATTTAATCCCTGCAACGTTAGAACTAAGTATTTACGCGTTAGTTATCTCGGTGGTAGTGGGTGTGCCTATGGGTATTTTAGCATCGGCATATAATAAACAATGGCCTGATAAATTTATTAGCTCTACAGCGATGATTGGCTATTCTATGCCAATTTTTTGGCTGGCATTATTATTAATTATGGTTTTTTCGCTCAAACTTGGCTGGTTTCCCATGTCGGGGCGAGTGAGCTTGTTGTATGAGATACCTGCGAGCACAGGGTTTATTTTACTTGATATTTTACTCGCTGATTTTCCTTACAATGGCTTGGCCATGTTAGATGCGCTGCATCACCTTACCTTACCCACTATTGTACTTGCTATGTATCCAACCACGGTATTAGTGCGCTTTACCCGCGAATCAATGTTAAAAGTAATGGATCAAAATTTCATTAAAACGGCTCGCGCCAAAGGGCTTACTCGTGGACAGCTTATTATTCATCACGCCCTAAGAAATGCCTTACTACCGGTTATAAAACAAATAGGTTTGCAGTTTAGTACCTTGATCACCCTAGCGATGATTACTGAAGTTATTTTTTCATGGCCTGGGATTGGTCGTTGGTTAATAGACAGTATTTATCAACGTGATTATCCTGCCATACAAGGTGGATTAATGGCTGTCTCTTTATTTATTATTATTGCCACAATTATGGCCGAACTGACCTACACCCTACTCGATCCTCTGTCTCGGAACCAAGCGCATGGCAAAGTTTAACTTATTTTCAGAAGATTCAAATAAGTCGCCATTAGCGAGACTCTGGCGAAAGTTTAAAAATAACCACCCTGCACTGGTTGGTTTGTGGGTGTTTATTGCCTTTAGCTTGTTAGCGGCTACCGCGCCTTTTCTTGCACCTTATGGGGTAAACCAACAGCACAGTGATGCACTACTACTGCCACCCTCGTGGAATGAAATGGGCGATGTGCGGTTTATACTTGGCACCGATGATTTAGGCCGAGATGTGCTCTCTCGTTTAATGAATGGTGCCACATATACATTTGGGTTATCGGTTGTAGCTGCACTGATCACCACTGTTATTGGTGTGTTGGTAGGTACCTTTGCTGGGATCAGTAAAGGCATACGTTCTAGTTTTTTGAACCATTTACTGGACGTAACGCTTTCAATTCCCTCATTATTACTGGCCATTATTATTATTGCCATACTCGGCCCTGGATTAATGAATACCGTATGGGCAATTATTTTGGCCCTGTTGCCTCAATTTATTCATTCGATTAGAAACCTGATAGTTGACGAACTTGGCAAAGATTATGTTACAGCTTACCGCTTAGATGGTGCCTCTAAATGGCATATTTTATCACGCGGAATTTTCCCTAACGTGTATGAATATATTGTGGTTATTTTTACGATGGCGCTTTCTACTGCTATTTTAGATATTGCAGCGTTAGGTTTTTTAAAACTGGGTGCACAGCCACCGACCACTGAATGGGGCGCTATTTTAGCAGAGAACTTAGGACTTATATATTTAGCACCCTGGACGGTAGCATTGCCGGGCGTACTGCTATTTTTAGCGGTTCTTTCAACAAACTTAGTGGGCGATGGACTTCGCAAAGTTTTACAAGCGCGTAAGGCCGATTAAATGCAGTTACTAGATATTCGAAACTTAACCATTGAACTTCAAACGTCTGAAACTGCCATTCGCGCTGTTGACCGCGTAAGCTTTAGTTTAAAAGAAGGTGAAGTACACGCTTTAGTGGGCGAATCAGGCTCTGGTAAAAGCTTAATTGCAAAAGCCATTGTCGGCGTGCTTAATGAACGTTGGGTGATAACCGCAGATAGAATGCATTGGCGTGGTGTTGACTTAATGCGCTTAACACCAGAGCAACGCCGTAAAACGGTTAGCCAAGACATTGCGATGATTTACCAAGATCCCAGTCGTTGTCTAGATCCGACTGCAAAAATATTCAATCAAATCGCTGAAACACTACCTGAAGTGGCTGCTAAAGGGTTTTTCTTAAAACGCAACCGAGAGCGTAAAGACCGTGTTAAAGCTTTAATACATAAAGTAGGTATTAAAAATCATGAAGCGGTGCTTGATAGTTACCCGCATGAGCTCTCTGAGGGCGTATGCCAAAAGGTCATGATAGCCATGGCAATTGCCCGCACACCAAAGTTGCTCATTGCAGATGAGCCTACAACCGCACTAGAAAGCACCACCCGTGCACAGGTGTTTAGGTTATTAAAAAGTTTAAACCAGCTAAAGAACATGTCTATTTTGATGATTTCTCATGAACTAGAAGAAATTATTAATTGGTCGCATGGTATCCATGTACTGTACTGCGGGCAAATGGTTGAAGCTGGCCCAACACACCGCATCTTTAGCCAACCTCGTCATCCGTATACACAAGCTTTATTAAAAAGCCTACCTGATTATGAGCATGGTTTAGCCCATAAAGAACCCTTTTATGCGCTTAAAGGCACTATTCCAACATTGCAACATTTACCGATTGGTTGTCGACTCGGTCCACGTTGCCCACAAGCACAAAAAGAATGTGTGGTTGCGCCTAAACTTTCAAAGCATCATGGTCATAGCTACGCCTGTCACTTTCCGCTGATCAAGGACATTAAATAATGCAACCTCTGTTGAAAGTTCAAGCCTTATCAAAAGCCTTTAATATGCGAGCGGGTCTGTTTAGCCGTAAAAAGTTTGATGTTTTAAAAAACATCTCATTTTGTATTGGTAAAGGTGAAACGATAGCCATAATTGGTGAAACAGGCTCAGGAAAAAGTACCCTAGCTAAATTATTAGTGGGTGCATACAGTGCCGATAGCGGGCAAATATTATTAGAAAATAACACCATTGAAAATAATGGTAATCGTGATGCGCAGTGTCGTTTTATCAGAATGATTTTTCAAGACTCCGCCACCTCATTAAACCCAGCAGTGACCATTGCTGAAATGCTGGATGATTGCCTAAAATTTAATACTGATTTTGATAAAACTCAACGCAGTGAAAAAATAGGTAGTACGTTGCTTAAAGTGGGTTTACTGGTTGACCACCAGCAATACTACCCGCATATGTTTAGTGTGGGGCAATTACAGCGTGTAGCGCTCGCTCGCGCGCTTATATTAGATCCTAAGGTCGTTGTGCTCGATGAGGCACTTTCATCGCTTGACCCCTCTGTAAGAGCGCAAATAGTTAACCTATTACTTAAACTACAGCTTGAAACTGGCTTAACTTATATTTTGATCACCCATCATTTAAGTTTAGTGCGCCATATTAGCGACCAGTTGGTGGTACTCAATAAAGGTGAGATTGTTGAATACGGTGCTACAGAAACTATTTTTCAAAACCCGCAGTCAAAGGTTACCCAGCGCTTGTTGAGTTGTTAATGTGTTAAAAAACAAAAAAGGCGCCAATTGGCGCCTTTTTTAATTTAGCTATTACTTATTCAGCCGGTTGAGCTGCTTTTGGTACATTAAGCTCTGCTTGTTGCTTAAGCGATTCAATGAATACCGTATAGTTTTTCTGTGCTTGCGCCATGGTAATGTTTTGCTTCATTTGTGGCTCAATGTTATCACTCACTGGTACATCATTTACCGCATTAAGCGCAACAATCGCGGCATCACCATTATTTAAGTTAACCACATCATACACAGCCGCATCACCAGGATGTGCCATTTTGAATACTTGGGTTACAATAGCAGGCGAAACTGCAAAGCTTTCACGAGTAAGTTGCGACTCTTGACGAACACTTAGTGATTGCTCAGCAGCCACATCGTTTAAGCTCTTACCCTCTTTTACTTGTGCAAATAAGGTGCGTGCTTTTTCTTTTGCAAGGTCTGACGCTTTTTCATTTACTAAGCGTGTTTTAATTTGCTCACTTACCTCGCTTAATGCTTTGGTTGCCGCAGGTTGGTGCTCATTTACACGCACCACAATTACGTGCTCATTACCAAGCTCAATCACTTCTGAATTCACTTTATCTTCGAGTAATTCAACTGATGATAATGCAGTAATTACCGCCGGATTATTAAGCGGCTCAGGAAGTGCGCTAAGCGCAAGCAAAGGAGTAGACTGTACTTCAACACCCGCCACTTCAGCAGCATCGTCTAAGCGATCAGAAATCTCAAAGGCTAATGCTCCCATTTCTGTTTGCTTATCGTAAAAAGCATCTACTTTTTCAGCTTGCTCAAGTTCAGCACGTAAATCAGCTTTAACCTCATCAAACTGTTTAACTTGTTGAGTTTGCAGATCAGTCAGTTTGATGATGTGATACCCAAACTCAGAGGCAACTACGTCAGAGTAATCACCTTTATTTTGTAATGCGAATGCTGCATCTTCAAATGCAGGCTCCATAACATCACGTTCAATCCACTCTAAATCGCCACCCATTTCGGCACTAACAATGTCATCTGAAGATGTCTCTGCTAGCTCAGCAAAATCAGCACCTGCATTAAGCTGGGCAAGTAAAGAGTCAGCTTTCGCTTTAGCCGCATCATCATCTTCACTATTATCGATTAGAATATGCGACACACGACGTTTTTCTGGTTCAACATATTGCGCTTTACTCTGCTCGTAATATGCTTTCACATCGTCTTCGCTTACCGTTGCTACATTAATATCATCTGCATTTAGTTCGATGTAATTAACTGAAATTAACTCAGGTGATAAAAACTGACCTGCATTTAATTCATAGTAATCTGCAACTTCTTGCTCTGTAACTTCAACATCAGCTTGCATTGTTTGTTTATCAATTACTAAGTAATCAATGCTACGGGTTTGTTGTTGCAGTGCAATGGCTGATTTAAGCTCATTTTGAAGCGCAAAGTCAGTACCCGCAACAGCAGATACTAATTGGCTACGCGTCATATCATCACGCAAGTACTCACGAAATGCGTCAGGTTGAAAGTTCATTTGACGAATAACTTGTAAATAACGGTCGTTATTAAACTTGTCGCCAATTTTAAAATAAGGTAGCTCTAAAATTGTTTTGCGAACACTATCATCACTTACGCGAAGACCAAGCTCGGCAGCTAGCTGGCTTTGTAATTCTTGTTGTACTAAACGGTCAATCACGCCTTGACGGATTTGAGCCATGTAAGTTGGATCAGCTGCTATTTGGGTAAAGTACTCACCAAATTGTTGTTCTAAGCGGCTACGTTCATTTTGAAACGCACGGCTAAATTCTGTTTGGCTAATTTTAATTCCATTTACTTCAGCAACGGGTTGTTCTGTGGTTTGACCTAAGTAACTACCGATCCCAGCTAAGGCAAAAGATAAAATCACCGCGCCTAAAATGACTTTGGCTACCGGCCCTTGCGAACCTTCTCTGATTTTCTCAAGCATTTGTTTATCTCTTTTCTGAGCAAGGTATTTTCTACCTTGTCATATGTAAAAAAAGCGTATCTTACCAGATACGCTTTTTCACTTGAAGTAACTGGCGGTTAAGTAACTTAATTTATCGATTGCAATAATTAAGCGGATCTTTACTCGCCATAACTAAATTGTTTACACAATGATTAGTTTACTGCGTCTTTAAGCGCTTTACCGGCTTTGAAAGCTGGGATGTTAGCTGCAGCAATTTGAATCGTTTCACCAGTTTGTGGGTTACGACCTGCACGAGCAGCACGCTCACGTACAGAGAAAGTACCAAAACCAACAAGTGCAACTGAGTCGCCATCTTTTAGCGCGCCAGAAACAGATTCGATGAATGAATCTAGTGCACGACCTGCAGCCGCTTTAGAAATGTCAGCATCAGCTGCGATTTGATCGATTAATTGAGATTTATTCACAATATCATCCTCTTTCATTGTTGTTATCAAGAGCGATTGTTTTTTAAACTAACATCACTGTTTTGAAATTTTTGAGCAATTTTTTTAAAGCTCATATGATTATATTTTTCTTAAGCCTAGGCCCTGCAAGGGCTAGGCTTGAAAACCAGTGCTTAACTTATCATACCGTTTAGATTTGAAAAGCCCCTAAAAGCACTTTTTTTGGCTTTTTTACTTCTTTTTCGGTGTTTCGACTGAAAAACTATCAACTGGATGCACTAAAGCAAGCTTCAATACTTCGTCAATCCAAGTAACTGGGTGAATCTCAAGGCCCGCCAATACGTTGTCAGGTATCTCTTTTAAGTCACGTTCGTTAATTTTAGGGATCACTACCGTTTTAATACCACCACGATGAGCCGCTAATAATTTTTCTTTTAAACCACCAATTGGCAGTACTTCACCACGTAGGGTAATCTCACCCGTCATGGCCACATCAGAGCGCACTGGATTGCCCGTTAGGCTTGAAACCAAACACGTAACCATTGCAATACCGGCACTTGGACCATCTTTAGGAGTTGCGCCCTCAGGTACATGCACGTGAATATCACGTTTTTCATAAAAGTCGCTATTAATACGTAGCTCATCAGCACGATTACGCACAACTGTCATTGCCGCTTGAATCGACTCTTGCATTACATCGCCTAACGAGCCGGTGTAAGTCAACTTGCCTTTACCTGGTACCGCAGCACATTCAATAGTCAGTAAGTCACCGCCTACTTCTGTCCATGCTAAGCCAGTTACTTGGCCAATACGGTCGCCATCTTCTGCTTTACCATAATCAAAACGTTGCACACCTAGGTACTCTTCAAGATTATCTGCATCGATAGTGACCGTTTTGGTGCCTTTTTCCATTAAAATATTTTTAACCGCTTTACGGCATAATTTAGACACTTCACGCTCTAAGTTACGCACACCCGCTTCACGCGTGTAATAACGAATAATCCCGATAATGGCACTGTCGGCAATCTCAACTTCTTTCTCTTTTAAACCATTACGCTTAACCTGCTTTGGAATTAAGTGTTCTTTAGCGATATTTAATTTTTCGTCTTCGGTATAACCGGCTAAACGAATAACTTCCATACGATCCAATAAAGGCCCTGGAATATTGAAGCTATTAGAGGTAGCAACAAACATTACATCAGATAAGTCGTAATCGACTTCTAGGTAATGATCAGCAAAATGGCTGTTTTGCTCAGGGTCGAGTATTTCAAGTAATGCTGATGCAGGGTCGCCACGCATATCTGCTGACATTTTATCAATTTCATCTAACAAGAATAACGGGTTTTTAACGCCCACTTTAGTCATGTTTTGAATCAACTTACCAGGCATAGAGCCAATATAAGTACGACGGTGACCACGTATCTCAGCTTCATCACGTACACCACCCAGTGCCATACGAATGTACTTACGGCCAGTTGAACGCGCAATAGATTGCCCAAGAGAGGTTTTACCTACCCCTGGCGGCCCAACTAAACACAAAATAGGCCCTTTAAGCTTATTAGTACGCTGCTGTACCGCGAGATATTCAATAATACGCTCTTTAACTTTATCAAGTCCGTAGTGATCGCTATCTAGTATTTTTTGCGCGCCTGCTAAATCTTTTTTAACTTTAGAGCGTTTTTTCCACGGTACGTTAATTAGCGTATCTATGTATGAGCGAACAACACTAGCTTCTGCCGACATCGGCGACATCATTTTAAGTTTATTAAACTCTGCCGTGGCTTTTTCTTTCGCTTCGTTAGGCATACCTGACTCTTCGATGCGTTTTTTTAGCGCTTCGAATTCATCTGGCACATCGTCAATTTCACCAAGCTCTTTTTGAATCGCTTTCATTTGCTCATTGAGGTAATACTCACGCTGCGATTTTTCCATCTGCTTTTTAACGCGGGTACGAATTTTTTTCTCAACTTGCAATAAGTCTATCTCACCTTCCATCAGCGCCATTAAGTACTCTAAGCGCTCTGTAACGCTTGATATTTCAAGTACTTTTTGTTTTTCAGGCACTTTTAATGGCATATGCGCAGCCATGGTATCAGCAAGACGCGCTGGCTCATCAATACCAGAGACCGAAGTCATCACTTCAGGTGGGATTTTTTTATTTAATTTTACGTAGCCTTCAAACTGGCTTAATGCACTGCGAATAAAAATATCTTGTTCTTGCTCGTTTACTGAATCAGACTCAATAAACTGTGCATTGGCAACAAAGAAGTCTTCGTTATCAACAAACTCTTCGATATTCGCACGCTGCGTGCCTTCAACTAATACTTTTACTGTACCATCGGGTAGCTTTAATAATTGAAGTACAGTCGCAATTGTCCCTACACGATAAATATCGTCTTTCTCAGGCTCATCTACAGTTGCATCTTTTTGTGCAACTAAGAAAATTTGTTTGTCTTTATCCATTGCCGCTTCAAGGCATTTTATTGATTTTTCACGGCCTACAAAAAGCGGGATCACCATGTGTGGATACACCACTACATCGCGCAGTGCTAGCACAGGGATTTCGACTCGATCGTTTCTCTCAAGCGTCATTGTATTTTCTCTTTGCACTTCATTTATTTAAAGATTACTCAAGTATATGGGGATAACCTAATTAAAGTTCAACAATTTTTGCCAACTCGATTAAATTAATTATAAAAAAAGGAGCCATTGGCTCCTTTTTTTACAACTTGCTCAGAATTCAATCTGCTGCGGCTTGTTCTTGATTGCTGCTGTCATAAATCAAGATTGGGTCAGACTCACCTTTAATAACGGTTTCATCAACAACCACTTTACTTACGTTATCAATTGAAGGCAGCTCATACATAGTATCAAGCAATACACCTTCTACGATTGAACGCAGGCCACGTGCACCGGTTTTACGTTCCATTGCTTTGTGAGCAATAGCACGTAGTGCATCATCACGAAACTCAAGCTCAACGTCTTCCATCCCAAACAATACTGAAAATTGCTTAGTAATAGCGTTTTTAGGCTCACTTAAAATTTGTACCAGTGCAGCTTCATCAAGTTCAGTCAATGTAGCAACAACAGGTAATCGGCCAATAAACTCTGGAATTAAACCATATTTTACTAAATCTTCTGGCTCAACATCTTTAAATGTTTCACTTAAAGAGCGGCTCGCTGCCGACTCTTTAACGTTAACGCCAAAACCAATGCCAGTATTTTTGTGGCTACGCTGTTCAATAACTTTATCAAGACCAGCAAATGCGCCACCACAAATAAACAGAATTTTAGAGGTGTCTACTTGCAGGAACTCTTGCTGTGGATGTTTACGTCCACCTTGTGGCGGAACAGAAGCAACGGTACCTTCAATCAATTTCAGTAAGGCTTGTTGTACACCTTCACCTGATACATCACGGGTGATTGATGGGTTATCTGATTTACGTGAAATTTTGTCAATTTCATCAATGTAAACAATACCACGTTGTGCTTTTTCTACGTCGTAGTCACATTTTTGTAAAAGCTTTTGAATGATGTTTTCAACATCTTCGCCCACATAACCGGCTTCGGTTAACGTAGTGGCATCGGCCATTGTAAACGGCACATCTAGCAAACGTGCTAACGTTTCGGCTAGTAGTGTTTTACCACTCCCCGTTGGACCAATTAATAAAATATTACTTTTACCTAATTCAACGTCTTGTTTAGTTGATTGGTTGCGTAAACGCTTGTAGTGATTGTAAACCGCTACAGACAACACTTTTTTCGCATGCTCTTGGCCAATTACGTAGTCGTCTAAGTGGTTACGAATTTCTTTTGGCACAGGTAATTTGTCAGCGGCATCATGCTTAGGCGCGATGTCTTTAATTTCTTCCCTGATAATATCATTACACAGCTCTACACATTCATCACAAACGTATACTGAAGGTCCTGCAATTAATTTTCGAACTTCATGCTGGCTTTTGCCACAAAAAGAGCAGTATAACAATTTATTACTTTTGTCGCCGTCTGTAGGAGTGTCAGACATTCAGCTACCTCATTTTATTACGTTGGCCACCAAAGCTTTGGTGGCTATTTTAATACGCTTTAACTATACCAAAATTTAGGCTTTTTCGCATAGTAACTCTCATTAGCAAGCATTACTGCTTGCAGGCATACTTACTTGCTACCGCGATTAGTAAATACTGAGTCAACAATACCGTAATCTACAGCTTGGCTTGCACTCATAAAGTTATCACGGTCTGTATCGCGTGAAACAACATCAAGCGGTTGGCCAGTATGCTCAGCCATTAAGCGATTTAATTTGTCTTTAATAGACAGGATTTCTTTCGCGTGTATTTCAAAATCAGATGCTTGACCTTGGAATCCACCTAATGGTTGGTGAATCATTACACGTGAATTTGGTAAACAAAAACGTTTACCTTTGGCACCACCAGATAGTAAAAACGCACCCATGCTAGCCGCTTGGCCCACACAAATAGTACTTACATCAGGTTTGATGAAATTCATTGTATCGTAAATAGCCATTCCCGCAGTGACCGAGCCACCCGGTGAATTGATATATAAGAAGATATCTTTATCTGGGTTCTCTGATTCTAAAAAAAGCATTTGCGCTAAAATCAGATTTGCCATGTTGTCTTCAACTTGGCCCGTTAAAAAGATAATACGCTCTTTTAATAGTCTTGAATAAATATCAAATGAGCGCTCGCCTTTAGCTGTTTGCTCAACAACCATTGGGACTAATGCGTTTAGGGGATCTGTCATACCAGTGTTCATACTTATTTAATTCCTTATGCGCTTATACTTATTCTAAGAAAAGCATAATGATCATTTTTAGCTAATTAAGAACCACAAACTAAAATGGCCCGGGCACACTGCATAAACAGAGTAACACGAGCCATTTAATCGTTAGCGAGCGCTTAAGTCAATGACTTATTATGCACCTTGCTGTGGATTCATGATGTCATCAAATGCTTTTTCAACATCAGTCACAGTTGCTTTAGCTAAAATAGCTTCAACAGCTTGCTCTTCCATTGCTACATTACGCATTTGTTGCATTAGTTGATCATTTGCTTTGTAGTATTCTACTACTTCAGTTGGATCTTCGTATGCAGATGCTACAGTAGCGATAAGTGCTTCAACTTTAGCGTCATCAACTTTGATGTCGTTCGCTTTGATCACTTCGCCTAATAATAGGCCAGTTTTAACTCGTGTAACTGCTTGCTCATGGAACAATTCAGCAGGAAGCTCAGGCATATTTTGACCGTTGCCACCAAAACGTTGAGCAGCTTGCTCACGTAAAGCGTCAACTTCTTGGTCGATTAATGCTTTAGGCACTTCAACTTCGTTTTGCTCTAAAAGACCTTTGATAGCTTGGTCTTTTACGTTAGCTTTAACCGCTTGGTCTAGCTCACGTGTCATGTTCTTTTTAACTTCTTCTTTAAGCGCGTCTACGCCGCCTTCGGCAACACCGAATTTAGTTGCAAACTCATCACTTAATTCAGGTAATTCTTGCGCTTCAACTTTCTTCACTGTGATAGTGAATTGAGCCGCTTTACCTTTTAAGTTTTCAGCGTGGTAATCTTCAGGGAAGTTTACGTCAGCAACAACTTCTTCGCCTGCTTTTTTGCCAACGATGTTGTCTTCAAAACCTGGGATCATACGACCTTGGCCAAGTTCTAATGGGAAATCTTCAGCTTTGCCGCCTTCGAATTCTTCACCATCGATAGTACCAACGAAATCAACCGTTACACGGTCGTTTGCGCCAGCAGCTGCATCAACGTCAGCCCAAGAAGCGTGTTGCTTACGAAGTGTTTCTAGCATGTTTGCTAAATCTTCGTCAGTTACTTCTACAGCTGGTTTTTCAACAGCAATTTTCTCTAAACCTTGAACTTCAACTTCAGGGTAAACTTCAAATGTTGCTGAGAATTCTAAATCTTTACCTGCTTCAAGTGCTTTTGGAGCAAATGTAGGTGCGCCAGCAGGGTTAATTTTTTCAGCAACAATTGCTTCAATGTAATTACGCTGCATTACTTCGCCAGCAACTTCTTGACGAACAGCTGGTCCGAAACGCTTGTTGATTACTGATACTGGTACTTTACCAGCACGGAAACCGTCGATACGCTGCGTTTTTGACAGTTGTTGTAAGCGTTTTTTTACTTCGGTCTCAACGTTCTCTGCAGGAACGGTGATGGTCAGACGGCGCTCAAGGCCTTGAGTCGTCTCAACAGAAACTTGCATGATTTACCTCAATATTCAATTTTGGCGACTTTTCGCCTTCATTACAAACAAAGTAATCTATAGGCGTCTTGATAAAATTCAAGCCTTAGAGCTTAAAAAAATCCGTCGCTACCAGGAGATACCATTGCTGCTCTGCCCTAGGGCACTATATTTTTAAACAAATAGACGCGGCATTATAACCTAATATTCATGATAGTCGAGTGTGGGGGGCAATTATTTGGGGTAGATCAGCGCAGATAACGACTAAGCGAATAAAAAACAGGCTAATTAAATTATATAGAATGAATAGGAGCAGAAAAAACAAAGTTATTTTAAATAAAATAGAGGTTTAGAATATGGAACTTAAGGGGAAATGGTCGGCGATGCAGGATTTGAACCTGCGACCCCTTGGACCCAAACCAAGTGCGCTACCAAACTGCGCTAATCGCCGATATACATATTTTCTCGAATACTTAAACTTAGGATTTAAGACCACTTATAAGAAAGTGGTCGGCGATGCAGGATTTGAACCTGCGACCCCTTGGACCCAAACCAAGTGCGCTACCAAACTGCGCTAATCGCCGATATTCTTTTTGTAAATTGGGGTGACTGATGGGGCTCGAACCCACGACAACCGGAATCACAATCCGGGGCTCTACCAACTGAGCTACAATCACCACGGCATTACAGTGTTTTCAAAATGGCGCACCCAGAAGGATTCGAACCTTCGACCGACGCCTTAGAAGGGCGTTGCTCTATCCAGCTGAGCTATGGGCGCATCGAAAACTTCATAGTTCACTAGTAAGTTAAATTGTTATGAGTAAACATAAAAATGGTCGGCGATGCAGGATTTGAACCTGCGACCCCTTGGACCCAAACCAAGTGCGCTACCAAACTGCGCTAATCGCCGATACTTACTATTGTCTGCGAGTGACCTCGTTGACAACGGGGTGCATAATAGTGATTTGACCGGGTTAGGTCAAACGTTTTTTTAAGAAAACAAATCAATTGCTCATTTTTAGTTCATAATGGTCAAATATTACGATACAGGGATAAAATTTAAACTCTTTTTTATAATTCGGGGGCTTATAATTTAAAAGCAACTTGGCGCTCAACCGCTTTTCTGCGAAAATAGTCGCCGTATTAAAAAATGAGTGAGGTAAAGGTCTTTTTTCTTTATCGGCATTTTAACCCCTATATATGCATTCGTTTTTTAAATGTATCGGTATCAAGTTAATTAACCTAATTAAAGGTCACCCATGACGGCAAACATCATTGATGGTAAAGCAGTAGCAAAACAAGTACGTAGCGCAGTGGCTGAACGAGTTTCAGAACGTGTTGCACAAAATCTTAGAGCCCCAGGATTAGCTGTAGTGCTTGTTGGACAAGACCCAGCCAGCCAAGTTTACGTTGGTTCAAAACGTAAAGCCTGTGAAGAAGTTGGTTTTATTTCTAAATCATTTGATTTGCCCGCAGACACAACAGAGCAAGCGCTATTAGCATTAATTGATGAATTGAATGTTGATGGCGAAGTTGACGGTATTTTAGTGCAACTTCCTCTACCTGCAGGCTTAGACGCAGAAAAAATTCTTGAGCGTATTACCCCGCATAAAGATGTTGATGGCTTTCACCCTTATAACATTGGTCGTTTGGCGCAGCGTATGCCAGCCCTTCGCCCATGTACACCAAAAGGTATTATCACCTTATTAGATTCAACTGGCGTGCGTTACAAAGGCATGCACGCAGTGGTAGTGGGTGCCTCTAACATTGTGGGTCGCCCTATGTCACTTGAACTGTTGTTAGCTGGCTGTACTACTACTGTTTGTCATAAGTTCACACAAGATTTAGAAACCCATGTTCGCCGTGCTGACTTATTGGTTGTTGCTGTAGGCAAACCAGAGTTTATTCCGGGTGACTGGATAAAAGAAGGCGCGATTGTTATTGATGTGGGTATTAACCGTTTAGACAACGGTAAGTTAGTGGGTGACGTTGAATACGCCGCTGCAGAACAAAAAGCTGACTTTATTACCCCTGTACCTGGCGGCGTAGGCCCGATGACAGTTGCTAGCTTAATTGAAAATACGTTAGAAGCGTGTGAGAAATATCACAGCTAGTAAATAAAGTAATGCAAAGCCCGCTTAATTGCGGGCTTTTTGTATCATCATTCTTTGTTTTATTAAGTCCAAGCCTTGTGGCAAAACCGAAAACACAATCATTAATAACATAATCGCGTACTGCCAATTTGCATACTGCTCGTTAATTAATATTCCTGCACATAAAATACCGGCAATTGGGTTGGCTATAGTGCCAAAAGTAAATTCAACCACTGACATTCGCCCTAATAACCAAACATATAGGATGTAAGCCAAAGCAGTATTAGGTACCACCAGCCACAATAACGCCAGCCATTGCGTGGTATTTATTGATGCAGTTAAAAATTGATACTGTTGTGGAGCAAAATAAAAAACTTGAAACATAGCGGCAATTGCTAGCAAACTGCCACCAATGATTAGCTGCCACGTGAGTACCGTCCACCAGTGGACTTTAGCAGTTACTTTTTGTACCAACGTACTGCCTATCACAATAGTTAATAGCGCCCCTATCAGTGCCAATACTCCCAACACATTAAGCGCTATATGTTGTGGATCAAATAAACGCCATGCCAAAACCACTAAAGCAAGCGCACAAATACCTTGCACGAGCGCTGGCTGTTGTCGTTTAACGAGCCAGGCATACAATAATGCCACTACCGGTACAGACACCATACCCACACCAGCAATAGCTGCTGGTAGGTTAATTGCCATTACAAAAATAAAACTAAAAAATAGCGCAATATTAATCGTGCCGATTAAAAAGATGCCAGGCCATTGCTTTGCTGTTGGCCAAGAGGGTTTAAATAACAACAATAATAAACCAGCAGGAAGTGCACGTATGGCCCCTAATAAGATTGGCGGCCACTCTGGGGTTGCGTACTTAGTCACTGCATAAGTCGTGCCCCATAAAAAAGCAGGGATCATGGCAAGTAAAATATTCATTAATTTTCCATTTTTAAATTGATGAATGCGAGTTTAAAACCTCAACCATAATTGAGGTCAACAATATCAATTTTATTAAAAACATAATCAATTTAATGCAATTGATATAACAAAAAAGGGTTACCCAATGGCAACCCTTTTTTTGGTGATCCGCGTGTTGTGGCTAAGCTTTACGCCACGTTGTTTTTCCCGCTGAATCTTCAAGTATTACACCCAGTGCATTTAAAGCATCGCGAGCTTCATCTGCTGCAGCCCAATTTTTACTGGCACGTGCGTCATTACGTTTGACTATCAGTGCCTCAATTTCAGCCACTTCATCGTCGTTTTGACCGCCTTGTAAAAATGCCTCAGGTGCTTGTTGAGCAATACCAAGTATTTCACCTAAGCTGCGTAGAATAAAGGCTAAATGTCCTGCTTTTTCGCTATCACTTTCTTTTACTCGGTTTAACTCTTTAGCAACTTCAAACACAACCGGTAATGCTTCTGGCGAATTAAAGTCATCATTCATAGCTTTTCTAAACTTAGCTACATACTCATTACCCTCAAGCTCACATTCAACTGGCTCAACACCACGTAATGCCGTGTAAATACGCTCAAGTGATGAACGTGCTTGGTCTAAGTTTTCTTGCGAGTAATTAAGTTGACTGCGGTAATGACCAGAAATTAAAAAGTAACGAACCGACTCAGCATCGTATTGCTTTAATACTTCACGAACGGTAAAAAAGTTATCTAATGATTTAGACATCTTTTCTTTGTTCACTTGAACCATACCGGTGTGGATCCAAGTATTAACGTATTGGCCGTTGTTAGCACAGCATGATTGCGCAATTTCGTTTTCGTGGTGCGGAAACTGTAGGTCTGAACCACCACCATGAATATCAAAGTGCTCACCTAGGTGCTTTGAACTCATTGCTGAACATTCTATGTGCCAACCAGGGCGCCCATCTCCCCAAGGTGATGACCACGATGGCTCCCCTGCTTTAGCTTTTTTCCATAAAACAAAGTCTAGAGGATCGTCTTTATCTTGTGCTACTTCCACACGTGAGCCCGATTGCAGCATGGTTAAATCTTGCTGTGAAAGTGCTCCGTATTGCTCAAAGGTTGATACATCAAATAAAACGTCGCCATCGGCTGCAACATAAGCATGGCCTTTTACAATCAAACGCTCAACCATGGCAATAATTTCATCCATATGACCCGTTACCGTTGGCTCTACATCAGGACGCAACATATTTAAGCTGTCAAAGTCTTCATGCATGGCTTTAGTCATACGCACGGTTAAGTCGTTAATGGCTTCACCGTTTTCATTTGCGCGCTTGATAATTTTATCGTCTACATCGGTAATATTACGTACGTACTTTAAATCGTAACCTAAGTGACGAAGATAGCGAACAATCACATCAAAACCCACAAATGTGCGTGCATGGCCAATGTGACAGTAATCATAAATGGTGATACCACACACATACATGTCTATTTTTCCATCGACCATAGGTTTAAATTGTTCTTTTTGGCGTGTCAGTGTGTTGTATATTTGTACCATTTAGTTGCTTTCCTTCACGATTAACAGAAAAGCTATGTTACCACTTGCTAAGCATGGGCTCTAGCGGTTTATCAAAGCACTTTGTTAATCTGGGTCAACTACGATAAAATAGCGCCAATATTCAAACCAGCTATAGGAAACCTCATGGTTGTTCTACACACAAATTTTGGTGATATCACCATTAAAATGCACGAAAGCGAAGCTCCAAATACAGTAAAAAACTTTTTGGAATATGCAAACTCAGGTTTTTATAACGGCACTATTTTTCATCGTGTAATTGATGGTTTTATGGTTCAAGGCGGTGGTTTTGCATCGGGCATGGAGCAAAAAGAAGTAAACGACCCAATTGAAAATGAAGCTAACAACGGCCTATCTAACAAAGTAGGTACTTTAGCAATGGCGCGTACGCCTGATCCACACTCAGCAACAGCGCAATTTTTCATTAACGTGAATAACAACGACTTTTTAAACCACAGCAGCGAAACGTCGCAAGGCTGGGGTTACTGTGTGTTTGCTGAAGTAGTAGAAGGCATGGACGTAGTAAATAAAATCAAAGGTGTTGCTACAGGTAGCAATGGTTTTCACCAAGATGTACCACTTGAAGATGTGGTAATTGAAAGTGTAACTGTAAGCTAAAACCCCCTTCACTCTTTACAGAATACATAAAGCGGGTATTCACCCGCTTTTATTTAACTGGAATCACCATGACTCGCCAAACCTACTTTATTGCCGATTTACATTTGAGTGAAAATCGCCCTGATATTACAGCGGCATTTTTTAAATTTTTACACTCCTATATTGTTCCTCAAAAAGTAGACGCCCTATATATTTTAGGTGATTTTTTTGAAGTCTGGGTTGGTGACGATTATGTTAGCGAACTATCCGCAGCAGTGGCCAAACAATTAAAAGCAGTTAGTAACTCGGGTATCCCCATTTACTTTGTACACGGTAATCGCGATTTTATCATGCGTGAAAAATACGCCAATATGGCAGGAATGACTCTACTCGATGAGCAAACAGTGATCGACCTTTACGGCACACCCACGGTAATTTTACATGGTGATGAAATGTGTACTCAAGATATTGAATATCAAAAGTTTCGTAAAAAAAGTCGTGGTTGGTGGTGGCCCAAATTAATGCTTGCTATGCCCTTATGTTATCGAAAGAAAATAGCCCGCGATGCGCGTGAAAAAAGTAAACTTAGCCAAGCAGACAAGCCTATAGAAATACTGGATGTGGTGCAAAGCGCGGTACTCGCAACCTTCGCCAAACATAACGTGGCTAATATGATCCATGGCCACACTCACCGCCCTAATTTACATACCTATGAAGTTAATAACCAAACCCTAACTCGCACAGTATTGGGCGATTGGTATACTCAAGGTTCGTATTTAGTGGTTACTCCCGAGTCACAACAATTAATTTCAACGCCTTTATAACGTTCCTAGTAATTAATCGTAATGAGACTTTGCGGTTAACTCAGGCAAGGTAATAATAAATTGTGTTTTAAAATAAGCATCGCTTTGTGGTTCTGAATGAAGTTTGATGTCTCCTTTCAAAACTTGTGTTACCCATTGATACACCATATATAAACCTAAACCCGTATTACCTTTACCCCGTGCGGTTGTATAAAAAGGCTCAAATATATCTGCTTTAGTCTCATTATTAACCCCTTTACCATTATCTGACACACTTAGCCTTACGCTATTATTTGTCGCTTGCTCTACTTTTATTTCTATCACTCCCGCCTGCTTTTCATCAAAAGCGTGATTTAACGCATTAATTACAAGGTTTTCAACCACCTGAGAAATAATCCCCGGCAAACTAATCACCTGTTTATTAAGCAAGAAAATAGTTTTCACTTTTATCGGTGAATTTTTTAATCTGGAGTTTAATGACAATAATAGCTCTTCAATAATTTTTTCAATATCACATGCAATAAATTCATCATTATGGCGATCAATGGCCATTTTTTTAAAACTTTTCACTAATACTGCGGTTTTATTTAAATTAACTTTGGCCAGCGCTAAGTTCTCTCCAATGCTGGTTGTTGTTTCCTCTAGCGTTGATTTAGTCAGCCCCTCCTTCATCGCCACATTTAATTTAGCTAATGCCATATCTGCATTAGAAACAGAAATAACGGCTCCACCAATGGGTGTATTCATTTCATGAGCAACTCCTGCTACGAGCAATCCTAATGAGGATAGTTTTTGCGCTTCAATTAGTCCTTCTTGTAGCTGTTGTTGCTGTTTTATGGTGGCATCAAGCTCTCGGTTCACTATATCTAGTTCTATCTTTTCTATATGTAATTTATGCGAGAGGGTTAACAGCTTATTTTGAAACTTATACTCACGATAAATAAAGCCAAAACTAATTAAACACAGTAATCCACTACACAAAAACGCAAACTGTAAGGCTTTCACCTGTCCAGCTATTAGTAATTCATCAGGACTACTTATTAAAATAATTAACTCTTTATCGGTGTCACTAATTCTGCCTTTGTTCTCACGCAGTGAAAAAATAGAAAAACGGCGGTAGGTATAAAGACTATGGTCAAAAAAGTGCGAACCATATTCTACTTTGTCATTAATAATTTGCTGCCAAAGCTCCGGTTTTTTTAAAGCGAGTGTTTGCTCATTTTTACCATACATAAACCCCCACTCTAAATCTGTATCACCATTTAATAACCAAAAACCATCATGATTCAAAATGCTGACATGAGTACTTTTTTGGCTATAGCTTTTGATCTGATTAAATAAATAATCTAAGTTAAAGTTAATCACCAATAGGCCATCTAATAAGTAATTTTCTTTATTGGTACGATAGGTTACGCGGATTGTTGGTTGATGAGGCTTTATGATTTTGTTGCGTTCAATGTTTAAATCTATTTCTGTGGCAAAAATGTCAGGCGCACTGACCTGCATCCCTTTTTGAAAGTAGTAACGGTTTTGCTTATTTTGCAAACCATCAGGCGATACAATTTTGCCAACACCATTCACTGCGTTAATGCGGTATTGCTCTTGCCCTTGCTTATCTAGCCAGCGAATTTGCGCTATGTTAGTAGAGATAGCCGCAAAATTTAAAAAATAATTATTTATTTCATCTCTGCTTCGCATTTGTTGCAAAGGCGTGTTTTGTGCATCGCTTTTTAAAACTGGGCCTTGAGCCAAAATACGAGTTAGCTTTTTAATGCTGCTGAGCTCTTTGGAGAAATCACTACTAATTAGTACTAACTTTTCATCTTGCTGAGCTTTAATGGTGTTTATTTTTTCTTGATATATTTGTTCGTATATAAGCCAACCAATAAAGAAGGTAATGAATAAACTGAATAGCAATTTAACTAGCACACTTTTTTTGAACCAACAGGCAAACTATTAATACTATTCATTATCAGTCACTTCATGCTGCTTTAACCATACGAACAGGTCTTTTAGAGATAGAGGTTTAGAAAAATAATACCCTTGAGCTGTTTCGCAGCCTTGTTGCTGCAACCACTTGGCCTCAAACTCATTCTCAACACCTTCAGCAATCACCGAAAAGTTAAATTGCTTTGCCAAAGACAATATCATCTTAATCATGTATTGATTATTGTCATTAAACTCAAGGTCACTAACAAAATAGCGATCTATTTTTATCGACGTAGACGGTATTTCATTAATGTGAGCCAAAGACGAATACCCTGTACCAAAGTCATCAATGCTGACTTTCATACCCAAAGAAATAAACCGCTCAAGCGCCTTTTTAATTAAGCTGTAATTACTAATAGCTTGTGTTTCGGTCACCTCAAGCTCAAGCATAGAAGGCAAAATACTGTATTCTTCAATTTTATTTTTTATCTGTTCAAAGTAGCTTGGCTCAACTAAATCATAAGAGGACGCATTAAATGCAACGGGTAAGTTACAGCCTTGCTCTTTAAGTTGATTAATAGCCCCTAGTATTTTCTCAAAAATCACATGGTCTAGTTCATTAATTAATCCGGCTGTTTCAGCTAATTCTATAAATTCGTCGGGGCGTACAAAGCTGCCATCGGCTCTTTGCCATCTAGCAAGCGCTTCAAAACCTGCTGGTTTCAAGGTTGATAAGCTGATTTTGGGTTGTAACGCCACCTCTAAGCTTTTATTACCTATAGCCGTTCTGAGCTCAGCCATCAGCTCATATCGACGAGTTATCTGATCTGTTTTTTCCTCGGTATGCTGAATATACTTTGCTTGATTTACCTGCGAAGAGTTCAAACTTGACTCTGCCAAGCTGATGACTTTTTCTGGGGGAAGGTTTAAAGCTACACTTAATTTTAATTCTAAAATACGCACATCAATGTATTGTTTTACCTGTTCGATTTCGAACTTTTGCTTATTTTGAAAATCATTTACTGCAGCTGATATGTCAAGATCAATGTTGATTAGCATACCCAATGCTTTGCTACTAATAAGAGCTATGCGTGGTTCATATTTAGAAAACGAGTCAACAATACGTTTGTGAACTAGTTTTATTAACTTATTACAAAAATCATGTCCAAAGGTGAAGGCTTTTTCATCAAACTGATAAATGTCAAAAATGATTAATCGTGTTTTTACACGCTCATGCGCATTCATGTTCTTTATTTCACGGGTTAACCAGTTCCTATTTGGCAAATTAAGTGATACGTCGGTATAAGCAAGCTCGGTTAAGCGATTTAATAATGAAATATTAGCAAATCCCGTGCTCACATTTTCGCTAAATACCTTTAGTAAATACTCATTTTGCTCACTAATTGGATTATCTGATTTAACGACCGTTATATAAGAAATATCTTGGTCTTGAGCTAAGGGAGTTTCGAAAAAAATACACTGTGGTGCTTTGAAAAAATATGGCAGCGCTGTTTAATCGCTTGTTTAAAATCTTGCTGCATTTCTGCAGGCAGGTTAGGTTCAACAGGTTGCCCTTTAGTGCCACTAAAGCAACCATAGGTAGAAAGTATTAAGCATTCAGAGCTTGAGCTTGTATTACTCGAACAAAAAATACCGCCGCCTTCGGTTATTTTTAAAATATTACTAATTTCTTGAAGCACTGCATAAGAGAAAGAGGCCATATCATGCTTACCGTTAATACTTCTAGATGCATCAAGCACCAACTGTAAACCTTGCTTAGCTGACCTAATTTGTGAAATATACTCCCATGTACGAATGTTACTATTAACAATTGATTGCAGCTTCTCTGCTGTAATATCTGATTTATTCCAGTATTCATCGATATCGAGCATTTTCATGATATCACTCTCTGGAGCAAAACCAGGTTGACCAGTTAACAGCACAATACGCATTTCTGCGTTACCTATAACCTCTCGAATAGTATTCACTAAACGCAGGCCTGAGTCATCCTCTTCCATCACTACATCTATAAAAATAAGTGCAATATCAGGATGCATGCTCAACGCCAAAGCAGCCTCAGGTACAGTATTTGCTGTTAACAGCTCATATTTATAACCATCCTTGGCTTTTAATTCTTTTAGGCTGTTAACTAACGCGTTTTGATAATCAAGGTCATCCTCAACGGTTAATATCTTCCATGCTTTCAGATCTGTATCTGCTTGTTCTTCTTCAGCTGCAAATACAAATAATCCCTCTTTATCTTGCATATCTTCTCACCCAATAATAAATAAGGTATGACCTTGTTATTAAAATGAATTACAAAGCAATAAGTTAAATAATTTAAATAGCTATTCTAATATTAGGAGAGGGTATTGGATGTGTCTAATTTAAAAAGAATTTAATTAAAAGTGGCTGCTACAACAGTTTGCTGTTTAACTGGTAGCAGCTTCATGTGTAAATTATGCGAGTTGTTGGCAAGCATTAATAGGCACGCCACTGTGAAATTTAAAGTCTTCATCGTCCGATGTAATTAGTTGCGCTTCTATTTCAGCAAATTCTTTTACCCGCTCGGTAATATCAAAATCAGCAATTTCTTGAGCAAGCGTTAAGTAGTCTTGATAATGGCGAGCCTCTGAGCGTAACAATGAAATATAAAAGTCACCTAAGCGTTTATCTACATGCGGGGCAAGCGCAGCAAAACGTTCACATGAGCGCGCTTCTATGTACGCACCTACAATAAGTTTATCAACTAAGGCATTGGGCTCAAACGTTTTAACATTACGTAACATGCCTTTGGCGTAACGACACGGCGTAATGCTTTTATACTCAACGCCATATTCATCCATAATTTCCAGCACCTGATAAAAATGATGTAGTTCTTCTTTTATTAACATCACCATTTTATCAATTAAGTCTTGTCCATAAGGTGAGTTAGATTTAGGAATAATAGATTTAGTGAGTTTATTTTTAGCCGCTAAATCACGCCAGTTTCCCTCACGTTTATAAATAAGCGTTTCAAACGGTTTTAGCCACTCAAGCAGTGCATCACTGCTGTCTTTATCTACCGCATACTTACGAATTAAAAACATCGCACTTTGCGCCGCTTTTAGCTCACAAATTAAGTGATCAATTAATATGATGGGTAAATTTTCTTTTTTAATTGCCTGTTCAACCCACTCATCAGGGGTACGGCATAATAAAAAGTTGTTAATTGGCTCTAAAAGCTGACTATGTGGCACGCTGACTACTCATTGCTAAAAATTGCGATTACGTATTTTAACACGAAATAATGTCCTGAATAAAATAAACACACGTGCCTCTTACAAGCATGTGAATAACTTGACTTTGTTTAGTTACTGAACCATAAATAAATGGACTGTATAAAAAACAAACCAACTATAACCAAACAGTAACTTATCCTTTTATGGAGAGCACGCAATGATACTAAATCACCTATGGGGCTTATACGCCCACCCACTCGAAGAGTGGCAAACAATTGATAACCGTCACGAAAGCTTAACCTATAGCTTATCGCACATTTTAATTATCGCTTTATTCCCCTCAGTAATGGGATACTACTCATCGGTTTACTTAGGCTGGAGTATAGGCACAGGCACCCCCGTTTTTTTAACCCATGAAAGCGCACTGATGATTGGCGCAGCCATGTATGTTGCTTTAATTGGCGGTGTATTTGCACTGGCCTATTTAGCGCATTGGATGGCGGTTACTTTTGGTGCTAAACCGACCTTTACACAAACTATCGAGCTGGCAGCGTATACCGCTACACCGGTGTTTATGTCAGCATTGGCTGCTTTTTGGCCTGAGTTATGGTTTGTGGTGTGTGTTGGATTAGTGGCGCTCGCTTACTCAGTTTATTTACTGTATACCGGCGTCCCTATTTTAATGCACATTCCGCAGGAGCGCGGCTTTATTTATGCAAGCTCTGTTGTCACCTGTGGACTCATTTTGCTGGTTATTATTTTAGCACTTACCGCCATGCTATGGACCAACGGTATAATCAGCCCTATGTTTACATAATAAATTATGTTTTTGAAAAACAAAAAAGGAGCGATTAAGCTCCTTTTTTATTTACAGTTAATATAACTGTTAGACTGTAACTACACTATTAATCAGATTCGTTTTCATCTTGGTTATGTATTTCTAAACCAGACGACATGGCGTTTTCGCGGGTGCTTTTAGCAGAATCGTTGCGTAGCTTATCAATACGATTTAGGTAGTCTTGATCAACGTCGCCAGTAATGTATTGTCCATCAAACACTGACGTTTCAAACTTCGTGATCTCAGGATTTTCTTGGCTAACTGCTGCAATTAAATCGCTTAATGATTGAAAAATTAAACCATCAGAGCTAATGCTTTGGTTAATATCTTCAACTTCACGGCCGTGTGCAATGAGTTCAGCCGCCGATGGCATATCTATACCGTATACATTTGGAAAGCGTATTTCCGGTGCAGCTGACGCAAAGTAAACATTTTTAGCACCAGACTCGCGTGCCATTTCAACTATTTGTGCTGAGGTTGTACCACGTACAATTGAATCATCAACAAGTAGGACATTTTTACCTTTAAACTCACGGTCAATTGCATTGAGTTTTTGACGTACTGATTTTTTACGTAGCTCTTGGCCTGGCATAATGAACGTACGGCCAATATAGCGGTTTTTAACAAAGCCTTGGCGGTAAGGTAAGTCAAGCACGCGTGCCATTTCTAAAGCGATATCACAGGAAGTCTCTGGGATAGGAATAACGACATCAATGTCTTTATCGGCCCACTCACGTGCTACTTTCTCGCCTAGTTTAGTCCCCATATTTACACGTGCAGCATAAACCGACATACGATCAATGGTTGAATCAGGGCGCGCAAAGTAAACAAATTCAAAAATACACGGTGAGTAAGACACTTTATCCGCACAGGCAAAAGAATGAAACTCGCCTTTTTCCGTCACATAAATTGCTTCGCCTGGGGCAACGTCACGTATAAACTCAAAACCATCTGGCTTTAACGCCACACTTTCTGAGGCAAACATATATTCAGTACCCGCAGCAGATTCACGTTTACCAAATACTAGAGGACGAATACCATTTGGATCGCGAAACGCGACAATACCATGGCCGATAATCATGGCAATAGTGGCATAACCACCCGTCACTTTATTGTTAACTTCAGTAACCGCGGTAAAAATATCTTCAGGGTCTAATTTAAGCTTGTCTGACTTACTTAGCTCATGTGCCACGATGTTAAGTAAAATCTCAGAATCAGAGGTGGTATTAACATGGCGACGTGCCTCTGAAAATAACTGCTCTTTTAACGACTCTGCATTGGTTAAATTACCATTATGGGCAAGTGCTATACCAAAAGGAGAGTTCACGTAAAACGGCTGAGCCTCTGACGAGCTTGAAGAGCCCGCCGTTGGGTAGCGCACATGGCCAATGCCAATGTTGCCTTGCAAACGTTTCATATGACGAGTGTGAAATACATCTTTCACTAGGCCATTTGCTTTGCGCAAGCTAAATGTATTGTTCTCAATAGTTATGATACCCGCAGCATCTTGGCCACGGTGTTGCAAAACGGTTAAGCCATCATAAATCGCCTGATTAACTGGCGATGTTCCGACTATTCCAACGATACCACACATGTAATTTATCCTCGCCGATTAACGGTTTACTGAATTTAAAAAGCTCGAGTTGTTTTCTAGGTACGAAAAGAACCATTCAACTACAAAGCCAAATTCTGGAATCAAAATGGAGTTGCCCCACCAATGCGTATTTGGCGCACCAGTAAAAGCATCAAGAAAGAAGAGTAACGCGCTCACGACCAACACGCCTCGAAGAGCACCAAACACCACACCAAAAACACGGTCTGTGCCAGATAATCCGGTTCGCTGTACAAGCTCACCTAAAATATAGTTTAGTAAACCGCCTAACAATAGCGTCGCAAAGAATAATATGGCAATGGCCGCCGCATTTCTTAAAAGGGGTTCAGAAATGGATGTTAGGAAGGAAGCTAAATATTGATAAAATAAGCTGGAGATGATGAAAGCCCCTGCCCATACCGCTAATGACATAGCTTCTTTGACAAAGCCGCGTATTAAACCGATGATGGTAGAGAGTGCAATAATGCCAAGAATGGCGTAATCAACCCAGATCATAAGAACCAATTAGTCGCTAATTTTGGGCGCATTCTATACCTAAACCTCCCAGTGATGCAAGTTTAAGCGTGAGATTACAGGTGAGTAAAAACATGCAGTTTTTAGATAAAAAATAACGTGAAATATACAGGCTAGAAGTAGGTGGAGATCTAGTCTTAACTTATGGAGTATAAGTTAAGTAAATGTGCAATATTAAGTTATGAGCACACTCACCTATTAGCGACTAAGTTATTTTGCCACTTCAAATTGAGTAACTTTACCGTTTAGTTTAGTTAGCTCTTTCAGTGCAGGAAGCTGAGACTGCAGCTCATTTTTACTTAATGACGGCCCTACAAATACTTTAGTTAACGTACCATTTGGCGTTTTAATTGGCCTAGTAAAGCTTTTAAAACCTTTCGTTTTTAGCTTTGCCTGCAACGCTTTTACATTTGCCGCATGAGAAAAACTACCAAGCTGAATGACATACGCCATACTTGTTAAGTTTTCATTAGTATTACGCGTAGCGTTATTTTGCCCAGTAGTGACTGTGCCTTGTTTTGTATCGGCTATAACTGCTTCAACCATTGCTGGCTGTGCAGTAACGTCAGTTTCAGCAGAGCTGTTTTGTTGCTCAAATGCAGCATCATCAGGCTGAATATCTTCAATTTCATCCTCTTTTAATGGTTCTGCATTTGCAACTTGCTGATCAATTGATTCTTGTAAATCAATGGTCTTGAACTCAGAGCGTTCTGGAATCGCTTTAAAGCCTTCTTTATAGTGCACTTTTTCACCATCGAGTATATTGGGAATAAACACAATTGCTGCGATCACCACAATACTTGTACCGACTAAGCGATTAATAAAACCTGAGTTCACCGACATCCTCTCTATTTTTTAAAGTAATGAATAGCGCCAGCCACGGTAAAAAATGAGCCAAATATAATCAATAGTGTATTGCTTGGCTGGCTTGGCAAAATAGCATCCAATGCTACCTCTACGTTGCTATAACTCTGTTTAAAATGACTATTGGGTATACTTGAAAGCGCCTGTTGAAGATGAGCGGCACTATCCCCTCGCGGGCCGTCTAAGCTCGCTAAAGACCATTCATCGACTACATCAGCCACTTCTTTAAGCACACCGACTTTATCTTTATCAGCAAGCATAGCGGCTAATGCATGAATTTTAAAGCCTTTATCTTTATAGCTTGCTAACTTAGTTGCTAAATAACGTGCCGATTCAGGGTTATGTGCCACATCGGTATACACTAATGGTGACTCACTTAATTGTTGAAAGCGCCCTTCTACTACTAAGTTAGCTATGCACTGAGTTATCACTTCATCACTTGGTAATAAATCTAGCACCGACAAGGTCGTTAACGCAGTGGCCACATTTTGACACGGGATGGCCGGTTTAGGTAACTCGAGTTTATGTGCTTTAAATTGCCAACTAAAACTCTGCGCATACTCTTTAAAAATAAAGTCGCTACCCGATAGCACCATATTAGCGTTAATTTCTTTGCCATAATCGGTCATTGTATGCGGAATATTTAAATCCCCAATAATTGCCGGAGTACTCTCTCTAAAAATTCCCGCCTTGTCATAAGCCACCAACTCACGGGTATCGCCTAAGTATTCTTTATGATCTAAATCGATGGTGGTGATCACACTAGCAAAAGGGGTAACAATATTGGTCGCGTCAAAACGCCCGCCTAAACCGACCTCTAATAGCACGTAATCAACCTCTAAACGCTTGAATATTGCTAACGCGCCTAAGGTGCCATATTCAAAATAGGTTAATGGTGTGTCTCCACGCCCTTGCTCTAGTAAATTAAACGCATCGACATGGTATTGATCGTCAAGCTCAGCGCCATTAACGCGTACACGTTCGTTGTAGCGAACTAAATGAGGAGAAGCATAAGTACCAACACAATGACCCTGGGCTAATAATAATGACTCTAAACAACGTGCTGTTGTTCCTTTGCCATTGGTACCTGCAATAAGAATGATTTTAGTTGAGGAGGTTAAAAGCCCTATGTTGTTAGCAATACGAGCAACGCGTTCTAAGCCCATTTCTATATTGGCAGGGTGAACACTCTCTAAATAACAAAGCCAATCATCAAGGCTTGATGATTGGCTAGGAATTGTTTTTGTCATAGCATGTAATCAGTAAAGCTGAAATTTACGCTACTCTATGCTCTTGTTCCGTAGAAGGCAAGTTCATAAATTTTGCTAGGATACGTGCTAGCGTATCGCGCATTTCTCGACGGTCAATAATCATGTCGATTGCGCCGTGCTCTAATAAAAACTCACTACGTTGGAAACCCTCTGGCAGTGTTTCACGCACGGTTTGTTCGATAACACGCGGACCGGCAAAACCAATCAATGCTTTTGGCTCTGCAACATTAATATCACCAAGCATTGCCAATGATGCTGATACGCCACCCATTGTTGGGTCAGTCATTACCGAGATGAACGGTAGGCCTTTTTCGGTCATTTTAGCCAATGCAGCACTGGTTTTAGCCATTTGCATAAGTGACATTAGGGCTTCTTGCATACGTGCACCGCCCGATGCAGAAAAACAAATCAGCGGCATATTATGCTCTAAACATTGGTCAACCGCATCAACAAAGCGAGCACCTACAACCGATGCCATTGAGCCACCCATAAATGAGAATTCAAATGCAACTGCAGCAACAGGAATACCTTTTAGGTTTCCTTTCATTGCAACCAGTGCGTCTTTTTCACCGCTTGACTTTTGAGCTGCATTAATACGATCTGAGTATTTTTTAGAGTCTCTAAATTTAAGCACATCTTTGGGTTCGTGTTGAGCGCCTAATTCATGACGGTCACCGTCATCTAAAAATTGTTCAAGACGCTTACGACCACTAACACGCATATGATGGTCGCACTTAGGGCATACATTTAGTGATTTTTCTAATTCTGCTTTATATAAAATTGAATCACATGACGTACATTTAGCCCATACACCTTCTGGAATTTCTTTACGACCTGAAGATTTAGTCGTTTTTGGTAAGATTTTTTCTAGCCAACTCATTTGCAACTCTCTTAATGCTGTTCTGTGTCGCGAGTCTACATGTTAACCATGCAAACAAATTTTTCCAATTAAAACATGAATTACGCTATCACGGTATAAAAAACTGGTCTTAGTAGTTAGCACTACGAATAATAGCGTATAAAAATAACCACCTGATTACCTTTTAAATATCGGTATCGGCTAAAAACAATGGCCCCAACGGCGTTCTAGGAATATTAAAGTGTTCTGGGTAATCAACATCTACTAAATATAAACCCGCCGCTTTTGCTGTGGCGCTCGCTTTGGCCCGCTCTTTAACATCTAACAGCTCTTTTAACCAAATTGGTTCATGTTTATGTAAACCGATATCCATTAAACACCCGGTAATATTACGTACCATATGATGCAAAAACGCATTGGCTTTAATATCAATAATGACATAAGCACCTTGGCGCTGTACCGATAAATGATGAATCGTTCGCGTTGCCGTATTAGCTTGGCAGTGAAGCGCTCTAAACGAGGTGAAATCGTGCTCACCTAATAAATATTGGCAAGCCTGCTGCATTTTCACTTCATCTAAAGGATGATGAAAATGGGTAACACCTTCATTTAATACCGCACCACGAAATGCATAATTATAAATAACATAACGATAACGACGAGCAGTTGCACTAAAACGAGCATGAAAGTCTTCAACCACTGGCTGGGCAAAACGAATAGCAATGTCTTTTGGTAATAAGGTATTCATGCCTAATGTAAAGGCCACCATTTCACGCTCAGCATGGGTATCAAAATGCACAACTTGACCAGTGCCATGCACGCCGGCATCGGTGCGCCCTGCACATACAATTTCAACCGGATGATTACAAATGCGCGACAACGCTTTTTCTACTTCTTGTTGTACGCTATTTACATGAGATTGACGCTGCCAACCACTGTAACGCGCGCCGTTGTATTCTACTCCAAGTGCTACTCGCATAATTACTGCTTTACCTACTGTGCTAATCGACGCTGCATTTTATGCTATATGGCGTTCCAATAAAAGCAGCGAACTAAGGTTCCTAACTATGCGATACAAAAAACCCGTTATTAGTGTTAGCCAATAACGGGTTTTAGTGCTTAATTATCCTTTCCAGGATTAGCTATTGTTAGTTTTTCAGCTTAGCTTTTAGATTTTGTGCTTCTTCTTGCACATCGTCTGGGCCATTATTAATAATCTCATCTAAGATTTTAACTGCCGAGTCAGCATCATCAATTTCTATATATGCGTGAGCAAGGTCAAGCTTGGCCGAATAACCGCCACTTTGCGTATCAACATCCATAGGATTATCACCAGCAAGTAATGAATCATAGTCACCCAAACCAACATCCATATCGACGTCGGTGTAAGGTTCATGATCTATATCCGCTTCATCACTTTGCTCTAGTAATGCGTCAATATCAACAAAGTCATCTTGTTCTAATGGCTCAGTAACTCCAGGTTGCTCAATGGGTGCTTGCAACGATGGTGCTTTATCGTCAGCTAAATCTTCGTTAAGTAAACTATTAAAATCAACATCAAACTCACTGCTGTCGCTTAAATCAACATCATCAGGTTCAGCCAACTCATTCAATAATGAATCAAAATCTGTTTGTGTTAAATCAGCCATGAACTCGTCATCTAGCTCATCATCTGAAATCATTTCTGACTCTGATGGTACTGAGGTTTGCGTTAAATCAGCTTCACGATCAGCATTTGTTTGCTCATCGGTAAATTCTGCTGACTCTGTTAACGCATCAAGTTGATCATCATCAAAATCATCGTTAGTGCTAACAGCCTGCTCATCGTCAGTTTGTTCAATCAGGTCTGTAGACTCTGAAACTTCATTATCTAGAGCTTGCTCTATATCTAACTCTGAAAACTCAGTATTAAGTAATAGCTCATCATCAAAATCATCTTCTAGGCTATCGAGGTCGTTACCTGCTGATAAAGCATTAGCGAGATCTTGCTCTGCCTGACTAGGTGACATACCTGTAGCATCGCCATCTAAATTATCACCTTGTAGCTCTTCTGGAGTTAGTGATTGTTGCTCCTCATCTGATAAAGGCAGTTCATCATCAAACTCTAACTCAGGATACTCCTCAAGCTCTTCACTTGGGGTGATTATTTCAGGCTCATATAGCTCATCGTCTTCTGTCGATAAATCGTTGCTCTGGATATCGCCAGCAAGCGGGTCATCGCCTAAATCAATTTCTTCTTCATCGAGATCATCGTCTAAGTCATCAATTGACCAATCAGGTACTTGTTCATCTTCATCGCCTGTTTGCTCAAGCTCGCTTAAAAGGTCATCAACACTTTTGAAGTTTTCATCATTGTATTCGTCAAGTGCATCTTCTGGGTCGAGTAAAGTAGAAGACGTATCGGTAAAATCATCTTCTGATCCAACATCGAGCTCTGGTTCAACTTCAAGCTCTGCTTCAAGCTCTGGCTCAGCTTCAAGTTCTGGTTCTGCTTCAAGCTCTGGCTCTGCTTCAAGTTCAGGCTCAGCTTCAAGTTCTGGCTCTACTTCAGGTTCAGGCTCTACTTCAAGTTCTGGTTCTGCTTCAAGCTCTGGTTCTGCTTCAAGCTCAGGCTCTGCTTCAAGTTCAGACTCTGCTTCAAGCTCAGGCTCTGCTTCAGGCTCAGGCTCTACTTCAAGTTCTGGCTCAGCTTCAAGTTCTGGCTCTACTTCAGGTTCAGGCTCTACTTCAAGTTCTGGTTCTGCTTCAAGCTCTGGTTCTGCTTCAAGTTCAGACTCTGCTTCAAGTTCAGACTCTGCTTCAAGTTCAGACTCTGCTTCAAATTCAGACTCTGCTGCAAGTTCAGGCTCTACTTCAACTTCTGGCTCAGCTTCAACTTCTGGCTCAGCTTCAAGCTCTGGTTCTACTTCAAGTTCTGGCTCTGCTTCAACTTCTGGCTCAGCTTCAAGCTCTGGTTCTACTTCAAGTTCTGGCTCTGCTTCAAGTTCTGGCTCTGCTTCAGGTTCAGGCTCTACTTCAATCTCAGGTTCTGCTTCAAGTTCAGACTCTGCTTCAAGCTCAGGCTCTGCTTCAAGCTGAGGTTCGGCTTCAAGTTCAGGCTCTGCTTCAAGTTCAGGCTCAGCTTCTGGTTCAGGTTGCTCGTCTAAGCCATCGACTGACCAATCAGGTGTTTCTACATAATCATCACTTGTTTGTTCTAACTCACTCAGTAAATCATCAACGCTATCAAGGTTTTCATTGTTGTACTCATCAAGCGCGTCTTCTGGATCGAGTAAATTAGAAGACGTATCGGTAAAATCACCTTCTGATCCAACATCAAGTTCAGACTCTGCTTTAAGCTCTGGTTCTGATTCAAGTTCAGGCTCTACTGTAACTTCTGGCTCAGCTGCAACTTCTGGCTCTACTGCAATTTCTGACTCAGCTTCAATTTCTGGATCAGCTGCAACCTCTGGCTCAGCTGCAACTTCTGGCTCAGCTGCAATTTCAGGCTCTGCTGCAATTTCTGGATCAGCTTCAATTTCTGGATCAGCTGCAACCTCTGGCTCAGCTTCAAGTTCTGGCTCAGCTTCAGGTTCAGGCTCTACTGCAACTTCTGGCTCAGCTTCAACTTCTGGCTCAGCTTCAACTTCTGGCTCAGCTGCAACTTCTGGCTCAGCTGCAACTTCTGGCTCAGCTGCAACTTCTGGCTCAGCTGCAACTTCTGGCTCAGCTTCAACTTCTGGCTCAGCTGCAACTTCTGGCTCACCTTCAATTTCAGGCTCAGCTTCAGGTTCAGGCTCAACTTCAAGCTCTGACTCTACTTCAATTTCAGGCTCTGCTTCAAGTTCAGGCTTTGCTGCAACTTCTGGCTCTGCTGCAACTTCTGGCTCAGCTTCAACTTCTGGCTCAGCTGCAACCTCTGGCTCAGCTTCAACTTCTGGCTCTGTTGCAATTTCTGGCTCAGCTGCAACCTCTGGCTCAGCAAAAGATGAAGCGATAGATTCTACATCTTCACTATTTAACTCTTCTTGCGCGTCAGTTAAATCTTCGATTGAGTCCGCCAATGCATGATCTATTTCAGAATCATGAACATCACTTTCAGGTTGTTCTGCATCAAGCAATTGGTCAATATCAACTTCATCGTCTTCATCAACTAGGCTATCGATATCAGGCTCTTCAATTTGAGCCTCAGTAGCTGGTTGCTCAGCATCGAGCAATTCATCAATATCAACTTCATCGTCTTCTTCAACTAAGCTGTCGATGTCTGGCTCTTCGCTTTGAGTTTCAGTAGCTGGTTGCTCGGCATCGAGCAAATCATCAATATCAACTTCATCGTCTTCATCAACTAGGCTGTCGATATCTGCCTCTTGCGTTGCAGTTTCAGTATCCGGTTGCTCGGCATCGAGCAATTCATCAATATCAACTTCATCGTCTTCATCAACTAAGCTGTCTATGTCTGGCTCTTCAGTTTGAGCTTCAGTAGTTGGTTGCTCAGCATCGAGCAATTGGTCAATATCAACTTCATCGTCTTCTTCAACTAGGCTGTCGATGTCTGGCTCTTCGCTTTGAGTTTCAGTAGCCGATTGCTCGGCATCGAGCAAGTCGTCAATATCAAACTCATCGCCTTCTTCTCCTAAACTGTCGATATCAGGCTCTTTGCTTTGAGTCTCAGCCTCCGGTTGCTCAGCATCAAGCAGGTCGTCAATATCAAACTCGTTATCTTCTTCAACTAGACTATCGATATCAGGTTCTTCGCTTTGAGCTTCAGCTGCTGGTTGCTCAGCATCGAGTAAACTGTCTATATCAAACTCATCGTCATCATCAGCTTGTGCTGTTACATCATCTGCTTGTTCATTATTCTCATCAAGCAAGTCGTCAATGTTAAAGTCTTCGCCCTCTTCAGCAAGTTCTTCACTAAGTGCTGCCATATCATCATTCGATTCACCTTTAGGTTCATCTGGCAGAGCATCGTCATCTTCTTCGTCAAACAAGCTATCTAAGTCATCCGAACTTAAAATGTCATCTGACTCATCAAGGTCGATAGCATCACCTGTATCATCGCCATCGGAACTATCAAAGTCCTGTTGCATGAAAACATCAAGTTCATCGTCTTCAGTATTTTCGTCTTCAAAAACAACATCATCATTGAGTAAGCTTTCTAACTCATCTTGATCTAGTAGACTGTCATCATCGAGATCATCATTAAATGCCACATCATCATCGAGTAACACGTCATCCATGTTGTCATCTAATTGCACGCTTATATCATCAAGCGGATCGGGAGCTGGCGCTTCTTCTTCAAGAATGGGCTCTGGCTCTTCATTTATTGGATCAGTAAATGCTGGAGCTTGAGGAATAAACTCATCATCGTCACTTTCAGGCTCTTGATTATTACTACGCTTGCGCAACCACATAACAACGGCAAAAATGATCAATAAAGCCGGAATAGTCATTAATAAAATCAGCACCAGAGGGTTCGAAAGTAATGCGGCAAAGCTAAATTCACTCTCTTGCTCTACCTCTTTTAATTTTTGCTGTGCAATAATCTCATTTTGCTTAAGGATTAATTCTTTTAATTGTTGCTGTATTTCACTGTCTTGACCAAGCTGTAAGCGAACGTTTTCTAACTCGTTTGAAATACCTGTAAGCTGTTTTTTAAGATTGTTGTTTTCAACTAAAATCTCTTCTACGTTACCTACTGAACTTTTAAACTGCTGCTGAAGCTCAACTAATTTATTACCTTGATCTGTTTTTATCGCTTTTAATTCTTGTTGTAATTCTTTTTTTGCTTCATCAACATCAGCTTTGCGAGCTTGCGTTACTTGTGTTTGTGCTGAGTTAATTTCTGCTTGCGTTAACGTGCCATTTTTCTTTTTTTCCCACAGGTCATCATCTTGCTCAGAACGCTGCTTAGCTAATTGTGGGTTTACTCGTCTGATTTCTGCCAAAGTAGGTATCTTTAAATAAGAACCGCTTCGCATATGATTTAAATTTTGTTCTAAAAATGAGTTGGGGTTTTTGTTATACAAGGCCTGCATAACTTGGTAAATGCTAACTGAATTATCAGGACGAACCTTAACGGCAATGCGCCAAAGTGTATCGGTTGGTTTTATTGGTCCAATAGAACGCCCCTGTGCGCCGTAATCTGCGCCTTTAGGCCCTCTTAATTGGGTACTGTCTTGAGAGTAAACAGTCGTTACCATCAGTGCAGACGCTAATATAATAAGTGAAACGAAACCGCGCATGCTGATCCTTTAATGTTTAAATGTTAACACAGCGCTTTAAATTGGCGCTTAAACATTGATTATTCTTGCCGTTGTTAGCCACGTGGCTAACGCACATTTTTATTACAATCTATTTTTATTGCAAGCTCTATTCCAGTTACAAACTATAAACCAGTTAAGCCATAATATCCATCGCAACGCATTGAAAATAAATACCTTAAACATCTAGATAAAAATAATTTTATGTTGTTTATCAAAGTGTTTACACAGCTGTTGGTTATAAGTGGCAAAAAAATGGCAATTAAAGCACAAAAAAACGGCAAACCACTTAGGTTTGCCGTTTATTGGATTATCACTATCTTCAGGCTAATTACATGTAATTAGCAATGAGTTCTTCTGCTATTTGCACACTGTTGGTTGCAGCCCCTTTACGGGTGTTATCACTTACTACCCACATATTTAATCCATGTGGGTGTGAAATATCGGCACGTAAACGGCCAATGTAAACAGTGTCGTTACCACTGGCATCTGAGACAGCCGTTGGATAATCACCCGCATCATCAATTAGCTCAACACCCGGTGCATCGCTCAATAATTGCTTAACATGCTCAAAGTCATAAGGCATACGCGTTTCTATATTAATTGACTCAGAATGACCGAAAAACACCGGTACACGAACACAAGTCGGGTTTACTGCTATGCTCGTATCGCCTAAAATTTTATGCGTTTCGTTTACCATTTTCATTTCTTCGCGTGTGTAGCCATTATCTTCAAAGCTATCGATTTGCGGTATTACATTAAACGCAATTTGCTTAGGAAAAATGTCGTTTTCCATTGGGCGCGCATTCATTAAGTTGGCTGTTTGTTTTGCTAGTTCATCAACCGCTTCTTTGCCTGCACCCGACACTGCTTGGTAGGTTGAAACGTTAATACGATCAATACCGTAGGCATCATAAATAGGTTTAAGCGCAAGCATCATTTGAATAGTTGAACAATTAGGATTTGCGATTATATTGCGGTTTCTAAAATCAGCTAAACTCGCTGCATTCACTTCTGGCACAATCAGCGGTACTTCAAAGTCATTTCTAAAATGTGAGGTGTTATCAATAACAATACAGCCAGCGTCTGCAGCAATTGGCGCGTACTTTTCAGACACACTACCACCTGCAGAAAATAGGCCGATATGCGCTTGGCTAAAATCAAAGCCTTCAACATCGCGTACTTCTATGCTCTCACCACGAAACTTTATATCTTCGCCAGCACTGCGGCTGCTTGCTAATAAAAACAGCTGATCGACCGGAAATTTACGATCTTCTAGAGTTTCAATGATTTGACGACCTACAAGGCCGGTAGCGCCGAGTACGGCAACATTATATTTTTGCGACATATTTCATCCTCTGTAAGCACGGTTAAAACAACCGCGCTAATTAAATTAGTTTGCTGTGGTAAAGCCAAGCTGGGCAAGTACGGCAAGCTCAGTGCTATCACCTTCAACCATCACAGTGCTAAATTCACGGCGGGTTGGATAGTTTTTTCGTAAGCTGTCAAAGCCCTCATCGGCTAGGTGGCGCAGTAAAATGCCATCATCGCGACGAACATCGTAAGTTAAGTGCACTAAGCGAGCGATGTCTACCTCAGTAAAACTTGGCGCAAGGGTAACGCGTCCAATGGCTGCTGGTGGTAAAAAATCGCTGAGTGACTTATTTGCCTCCACCCCTTTGAGTTCACATAAGCGCTGGTACAACATTTTCGTACCTCGCGCTTTACCCTCAAGGGTATGCCCTGCAATGTGAACACTGGCATAGCGCACGTGCTCAAGTAATTCAGTTAAAATGTTAGGTTCATTTTCCCAAACATCCAGCACTAAATCGAGCTCTGCTCCTGCTTCCATCACTTCAAGTAAGGCTTGGTTATCAATCACATCGCCTCGGCTAGCATTGATTAAAGTCAGCCCAGATTTAAGTTTAGTTAAGCGTGTTTTATCAAGCATGTGTAAGGTTTTGTGCTTACCCGTTTTAACTAACGGCACATGAAAAGTGACAATATCTGACTGCGCTAGTAACTCATCAAGCTCAACATGCTCGGTTAATAGCCCTTGCTCATGCTTAATTGGGTCGCACAATAGTAAATTAACGTTAAGCGCTTTTAATTTTTGCGCGAGGCAACTGCCAATATTACCTACACCCACAATACCGATTGTTTTACCGCTTAACGGGCTGGCATTTTCTTGGCTTAATGCAAATAAGCTACTTATTACATACTCAGCTACGGCTATGGCATTACAGCCAGGCGCACTGGTAAAATCAATATTTTTTGCGTTGAGTAAATCGGTATCAATATGATCAACACCAATCGTAGCGGTACCTACAAAGCTTAACTTGTTCGCCTGTGCTAATAGTTCACTGTTAACTTGAGTAACAGAGCGGGTAAGCAGTACATCAACGTCGATAAGTTGTTCAGGGGTTAATTGCCTGCCATCAAATCGTTCAACCTTACCCATATCTTTAAAGAATTGCTCAACTAAAGGCATATTTTGATCGGCAAGAATTTTCATTGTGAGTCCGTTTGGCGAAATGAGGCGCTATTGTAACGAACAACCCCCTATTAGCACAAACGAAAAAGCCGAGCATTTTGCTCGGCTTTAAAATAGTTAAAGGTTAACTTAACCTTTGTATTTGCTCATTACTAGCGTGGCATTGGTACCGCCAAAACCAAAGCTATTAGACATAACCGTGTTTAGTTCAACGTCTTTTGCTTCAGTTACAATATTCAAGCCTGCCGCTTGTTCATCTAACTCATCAATATTGATAGATGGCGCAACAAAACCGTGCTCAAGCATTAATAATGAAAAGATAGCTTCGTGTACACCAGCCGCACCTAGTGCATGGCCTGTCATTGCTTTAGTGGCACTGATCATTGGCGAATTACCACCAAATACTTCTTGAATAGCGCCAAGCTCTTTAACATCACCTACCGGTGTTGATGTACCGTGGGTATTTAAGTAATCAATGCTGTCAACGTTTTGCATAGCTTGACGCATACAACGTGCTGCACCCTCGCCCGATGGGGCAACCATGTCGTAACCGTCAGAGGTTGCGCCGTAACCGGTAATTTCAGCGTAAATATGCGCGCCACGAGCAAGTGCATGTTCAAGTTCTTCAACTACCACAATACCGCCACCAGCTGAAATTACAAAACCATCGCGGTTTGCATCGTAAGTACGTGATGCTTTTTCAGGTGTGTCGTTGTATTTAGTAGAAAGCGCGCCCATAGCGTCAAATTCCATTGCTAACGTCCAGTGAAGTTCTTCACCGCCGCCTGCAAAAATAACGTCTTGTTTGCCTAATTGAATTTGTTCCACCGCGTGGCCAATACAATGCGCAGAAGTTGCACACGCAGAACTTATAGAGTAGTTAACACCTTTAATTTTAAACGGTGTTGCTAAACATGCAGAGGTGGTACTTGCCATAGTACGTGGCACCATGTAAGGACCAACGCGCTTAACGCCTTTTTCACGAAGAATATCAGCCGCTTCTACTTGCCATTTTGATGAGCCACCGCCAGAGCCAACTAATAAACCAGTACGCTCGTTTGATACTTGCTCGTCGCTAAGACCCGCATCTTCAATCGCTTGCGCCATTGAAATATAAGAGTAAGCCGCCGCATCGCCCATAAAGCGCATTGCTTTACGATCGACATGCTCTTTAACATCAATATCAATTTTACCTGATACATTGCTACGCAATTTGTAATCAGCAAATTCTTGATTAAAAGCAATGCCACTTTTACCCGCTTTTAGTGACTCTAATACTTCTTGTTTATTATTGCCGATGCTTGATACAACACCGATGCCTGTTATTACGGCTCTTCTCATGGGTAATTCCCTTAGCTTAATACTTAATTGTGTTCTATTTTACGCGAATTTAATCATCTAAGTGGTCAGCTTTCTAGCGTACACTTGTACTCTGAAGCTACAGCTTATAAATAACGCCAGACTATTTCAAAGAAAACACGTAAAATAATTAAAAAATTATCTATAAATTGAATTGGTCATGATAAAAAACGCCCATATACACTTTAACGACTTAGGCACACCGGTTGCCAATGACTTTGACGATGTTTATTTTTCTAATGACGATGGCCTTGCCGAATCGCATTATGTGTTTTATCAACAAAACAGTATAGATACACGGTTACAAAATCATGACCGTGAACACTTTGTTATTGCCGAAACCGGTTTTGGTACTGGGCTTAACTTTTTAAATGCATGGCTGCAGTTTTCTGACCACTTACAGTGCTCACAAGTTCAAAATGAACAGCCAAATAAAGTGCAACGATTACATTTTATTTCTTTTGAAAAATATCCACTTAGCGTAAATGATTTAAAACAAGCCTTGCAAGCTTGGCCTAGTTTAAGCCATTTAAGCAAGCAGCTCGTTGCCCACTATCCGATTAATTTAAATGGCTGCCATCGGTTAGAGTTTGCCAATGGTCGTGTAGTACTCGACCTCTATTTTGACGACGTACTGGAATGTATTAATAGCATGAGCTACCCACAAAGCGGGCTGGTTGATGCGTGGTTTTTAGATGGCTTTGCGCCAAGTAAAAACCCCGATATGTGGCAGCAGAGTGTATTTAACGCCATGGTTGATATTTCTAGATGCAATGCCACATTAGCCACGTTTACCGCTGCGGGCTTTGTGCGCAGAGGACTAAACGAGGCAGGCTTTAGCATGCAAAAAGCCAAAGGCTTTGGCCGAAAGCGTGAGATGCTAATTGGCACACTCGCTCAAGCCAACCCAAAACAATCAGCCCCCGCCTATTTTGAACATCACCCCTCTTCGCTTTCAAGTGTGGCTGTTATTGGCGGTGGTATAGCGAGCAGTTGCATCCTTTATAGCCTCGCAAAGCGTGGGATAAAAAGCCACTTATTTTGCCAAGATGAAAAACCCGCAATGGGTGCATCGCACAATGTGCAAGGGGCTGTGTATCCGCACTTACAAGCAAAAAACTCCCCACATAGTGAATTATTTGCCCACAGTTTTTTATACGCAAAGCGGCTTTATAATCAGTTACTCAACAATGGCTTTTTGTTTGATCACCAGTGGTGTGGTGTACTGCAACATGCAGTAAAACAGCCATTGGCAGATCGCCATCAAAACCTCGCTGATAAACAACTGTGGCCAGAGCAGCTAATGCGAAATGTGACTGCTGATGAGGGTGATGCTATCGCTGGGGTTAAAACAGGTTACTCAGGAGTGTTTTTTGAACAAGGCGGCTGGGTTAATCCCCCGCAGTTAGTTTATGCAATGTTAGATGCCGCACAGCAATTAAATTCGTTTGAAAGCCTATTTAACTGCCATATTGAGCAATTTAATAAACAACCCGATGGTTGGTACTTAACCACGCAAAAGCAAACATTTGGCCCCTTTAGCGATGTGATTATTTGTACTGGTGAGCACAGTGATGCATTTACGCAAACCAAAACACTTCCCATTGTTGGCGTTCGCGGCCAAGTGTCACATGTTCAAGCAAGCGAGCAATCACGTAAACTTAATACCGTGTTGTGTCACAAAGGCTATTTCACTCCCGCTTATTTAGATCACCATTGTATGGGCGCCACCTTTGAAAAAAATAGCAAAAGCCGTGAAGTGACCGAGCAAGACAACCACACTAACCGCGAGCAATTACTGAGTTTTTATAACAACACTGAATTTGCCACCAGCTTAGGCGATATTAGCTCAGCCAAAGCCGCTGTTCGCTGTAGTTTTATTGACCACTTACCTATGGCCGGTGAATGGGTGGAGCAAACTGATTATATACATGCATTTGCTAATTTACGTTTAGGCAAGCGCTATCAATATCAGCCGTTAGAAAAGCCACAACAGGGCCTACATATGTTCACCGGCTTTGGCGCGCGAGCATTATGCAGTGCACCGCTATCTGCCGAGCACTTAATTAGTAGTTTAAACAATGAACCTCGCCCACTAAGCGAGCGTGTGAGCCAAGCAATTCACCCAGGCCGTTTTATTGTTCGTGACCTTATTCGTAATAAAATTTAGAGGTAATAATACCTACAAAACCCTTTATTGTAATTATCAAGAACGCAATGTACGTATTAGCTTATACCACCGTAACTATGTAACCGAAGTAAGTATAAGGATCGACTAAAAGTTCTAAAAAACACCTTTAAAGCAGCTAATTTTAATACTCAGTTAAGTAATGACTTTTTAACTAATATGTTTATTTAAATTAGCTCATTTATATCCCATTTACCCTTTAAAAATAATTCCCTACCCCAAGGTCTGTTTGTACGAACAATCTTTACACTATATTGAGAAGGAATTAATTATGAGTAAGACTTTAATTATTGGCGCAAGTGGTCAAATTGGTAAAATGGCTACCAAACTACTTTTAGAAAATGAGCAAAATGTTGTTGCACTTGTAAGAGACAAAAGCAAATTGCATGATTTAGATAGCCCATTTTTAAGTATTGTTGAACAGGATTTAGAAGGTGACTTTTCAAATGCCATTAATGGCTGCGACCAAGTTATCTTTGCGGCAGGTTCCGGTGGAAGTACAGGCACAGATAAAACCGTACTTATTGATTTGTGGGCAGCGACAAGAGCGGCAACTTATTCTAAAAAGCAAGGTGTAAAACACTTTATTATGGTCAGCTCTATTGGCGCAGACGATCCAGATGCAATTCAAAGCGATTTAAAACCCTATTTAGTAGCTAAGCATATGGCAGATAGGCATTTAATTAATAGCGGGCTCAATTATACGATTGTACGTCCAGGCTCACTCACAAATGAGAATGCCTCAAAACTTATTTCTACCGAACGTCCCAAAGATCGCGATAAAGCAATCATTAGCCGTGAAAATGTAGCCCATGTTTTATTTACTATTGCCACAGAGCAAGGCAGCAATCGCTGCATATTTGAAGTATTTGATGGCGACAAACCAATAAAAGCCGCTATTAAGTAAACATTACACTCACCCCTTGCCATGCAAGCTGTATGGCAAGCAGGGTTAAAATAACTTTAAAAATAACCCTAAAACGCGCCACCGATAACTGCTTAAGTAACTTAATCCCTAACCATGTGCCAATGGCTCCGCTTAAAATCATCGCTAGTGTTAACGGCAACCATTGCCAAAAGCTAAAGCCAAGCCCCGCATAAACAACGGCTTTTAAACTATGCTGCAAGGTCATAATACTTGAAAAAGTCGCGGTAAATTTAAGCTTATCGTAATGATTAATATGTAAATAACTCGCTACCAAAGGCCCACTTGCTCCGACAAAAGTCGAGATAAATGCGGTTATTAAGCCCGCTAGTAAGCGCCCTAATCGTGAGTCTTTATTAAATTCAGGAATTGTTCCCCACAATAAATAAATCACAAATAAAGCCACAAACAGCTTCATGCTATCAAGGTTAATATCGCTTACTACTTGGCTTGATAGCCCCGGCCAATTAATCCACCCAGAGTAAAATACAACAACATCGGCTTATCAAGATGGGCAATACTTAACAACAACCGATTGGCATTAGAGCCCAACTGCACTAAACCATGAACCGGCACCACCACCGCCATAGGCATCACCGACGCCATTACCACCAACAGCATTAAACCACCGCCCGCACCAAAAGCCGCCGATACAAACGAAGTAAACCCCGCCAGTAAAATGAGTAACAGCGAAATTAAAGGGGAAATGTGTTCAGCTGTAAAAATATCCATATCTATGCCTGCTGTTAATCATTGACTCATGATACAAAAAATAGGCAAGTAAGCGACTAGTCTTTTAGTGGTATGGGGTTCGGGGTTCGGGGTTCGGGGTTCGGGGTTCGCAAGATAGACCAAAGCACAATAAATTCAATAATTTTAGCCATAAAAAAACCCGCGGCTTGACTGCTCAAGTTGCGGGTTTTTTAGGGTTTTTAAACAAACGAATTTAAAAACCGTTATTGGTGGGCTGGGGGAATTTGAACCCCCGTCCGAAAAGCCTCGATTATTACATGCAACCAGTAAAAAGAGGTACTTACTTGTAAATCATAAACTTAGTTACTTATAGTACCTTTTAAAGTCTTGTGTAATCTTTTAAGTTTGGGCATTATATGGGCATTATCGCTGGGCTAAACGGTACTACAACTACTTGTAGTCAAAAAGGCCTTTGCAGCATGTTAAAGATATAAATTAATTGCTACCCTAAAATTATTACTAGATGCATTAGCTATAACTGGTTGCTTTATTTAGCAGAAGCCAATTTAATTTAGAATAACATTGATAAAATTCGTGAAATAAGTTTAATGATAAAGGAATAACATTATGAATAGTAGTAAAACCACATTAGTTAAAAAAGAGAAACTAGTTGTTAATAGTAATCAAAAAGCACAACTTAGTGATTATGAGTTAAGTAAAATAGCCTCAAGAATTGAAGATGAAGTAAGCGCAAGCCAAAATACTAAAGCGACAGTTAAAATTTTTGAAGTGGAGTAAAGTATATGGATATACGCGTTTTTGTAAGTGAAGAAGTAAAAACAAGCTCCTCACAACCAGTATTAAAAAAAATTGTTGATGAATTTAAATTATACAAAAGTGGACAAGGAAGGCCAGCCCACTTTGGTCGAGATGTACCTTATGACTTTCCATTTTCAGTCAGAGAGTCAGGGCTTGCTCATGTTCACTTAAAAGATTCAACATCAAAAAATTGGCATTTGAAAAAAGTATCATTTAGCAAAACGAGCAATACAGCTTTAATTTACTGCCAAGGTGCTGTTCAGAAAAACTGTTACTTCCTAATCTCAATTTTAGAAAATGCACATGAAACATATCGAGTTAAACCTTTATATTTAGAGTACTTAGCAGAGAGAGCTGAAGTGTTTAGAGAAAAATTTTAAATAGGGAGTATTTATGAAAAATATCAATTGGTTTACTGATGAACCATCAGAAATAGGTCTTCACTTTGTAGCTGTAAAATATGGTGAAGGAGCTGGCACATTCGATTTTATAGAGTGGAATGGTACTGAATGGTTAACTGAATATGAAGGTGAAGTTATCGCATACACTACACTGGAGGGTTTAATAAGAGATAGCGATATTGCATGGCCTGAAGAAATAAAAGAAGTGACTACCAAAACAGACTCAAACTTAGACACTAGCAGCCTATGGGAAGAGATGTAAAGAAAAAGTTTAATAAAGCATATGGGGTTAATATAAATCCTGATTTATATCTTTATCTTAATGAAACAGGTTTCGAGCAAACGATGCAATTAACACAGGGCCAAATATTACTTTTTGATGGTCATTCCATGAAAAATAATTGGCGCACTCTGGGAGTTAATTGGCTTATTGATGAACATAATAAAGATGCCGCACTTCAAATACCAGATATTGCAGGATTAGGCTCTACGTCTTATGTTTTATGTTTTATGTTTTATGTTTTATGTTTTATGTTTTATGTTTTATGTTTTATGTTTTATGTTTTATGTTTTATCAAAAGAAGTTAAAGCAATAATGGAACCTAGTTTAGGAGACAATATTGAGCATCTTAATTGCGATTTAAATGGTGAAACTTGGTACGCGCTAAACCTCATTGGTTTTGAAGATGCTTTAAACCACGAACTTACTGAACATAATTATAATAAACGGGGTGAAATCAAGATGATAAAACCGTTTAAGCGCTTAGTAATAGACAAGTCAAAAATAGAAAATACAGCTTTATTTCGCACGAAAGAAACGGGATTAAGTTATATAACTACAGATGCAAAAAATAGTTTTTACTCTTTAGTTAAAGAACATAATCTTACTGGAATTGAATTTCATGAGATAGAAGTTGTTTAATATCACAACTAATGGTCAATTATTCTAATTCATGGAGCATAGATTTAAGCTTGTCGATTTAATAATGTTAACTTATAAATCTAGCTCCTCATATACCTAGGCGTTAAAATGGAAAGAAATCAATTCACTTTCATGCAAATGAACACACCTTCTCATCTACTATATGCATATGATGAGCTTGCACTCACAATTAAGAAAAAAGCACGAATGCCTGATGTGGACAATATTTTCTCTGTTTCTTATGACAAACATGAGCTTAGTGGGGAGTTTATAGGGCTAAATTTGGCTTTAATGAATATGAATGCAGCGATTTTAGAAGGGAGCCTTCGCTCTCTACTTTGTGAAGTAATCCAACGTAATTCCGAATCCTTAGGAGAGCATTCCATAGCTAATTCTGCTGAGTCTGAATATTTAATATTAACTCGATCTTATGACCTACTTAAGCGTTTTCAAGAAGATGTTGAGTTTCAAGGTGGGTGGGATAAGCTAAAACGTCAGTATAAAGAATATTTAGGGGTCAACCTCGATAGTATTCTAGATAAAGAAAAAACGTTGGCAATAAACTCTATTTTTACACTTAGGAATATCGCAGCTCATGGAACCAGCTACATTATTCCCAAGGATACTTTAACTGACGATGATAAAGGAACTTACCTCTTTAAATGGCAATCGAAGACTCAATCATTAACCGTTTATACAAAAAAAATATTTCAGTCAGACGTGCTTACAGCTTTAACACACCCGTGTTTCGCATGTCATTATATGGATCTGATAAAGGAACTTATAGAATGTATTTTTAGAGAAGACCTTCCACCTAATGCTAAATTGCTTCTCGATAATATTCGTTCGTATTCATTTGGCTATAGAAATTTTGGTCCTGTAGTGCTTGAAAAATAGCTACAAAACATTATACATAGAAGCTCTTGTAAGCTTCTATGTAGTGGCCTATTTTTTCAAAATGATAACAATTTTATTTAACATTCAATACAAAGCACGGTCAAGTTATCGTTATATCTATTTTAAAAGCCAATTTTAGGACCTAATCTAACTGCATCCTCTAAATGGCTTGGCGCAAAGTGCGCGTAAACCATAGTTTGCTCAACCTTTGCATGGCCAAGTATTTGCTGTAACACTAAAATATTACCTCCGTTCATCATAAAATGACTTGCAAAAGTATGCCTTAAAACATGACTACATTGCCCTTTTAGCAAATTAATATCTGTTTTATTTACCGCCCTTTCAAATGCCTTTCTACAATCAGCAAATAATTACCCTGACTTTTTAGGGAGCTAATTAAACAACTGCACTCGTTTAGCGGCTGTTTAATATTAAACGGGTGAATTGACCTGCCAATACCCTGTTTTCTTAGCGCCAATACGAGTTATCAAACCTGCGTCTTTCAAAAACTTTACTCGCCTTTCAATAGTGCTTTGAGACTTACCACATTTTTCAGCAAGCTGTGCATTAGTTTTATAGCGGTCTTGTTGAATAAATATCAAAATATCTTTATCAAGCTTAGAGAGTTTTAAACCTTCATTTAAACCGTCATTTAAACCGTCATCTGACGTTATATTATTCGCCTCTGAAATTGCGTCATAAATCATCTGCAACATAAACTCTATAAAAGGAGCGCTATCGGTTTGTTGCGTGCTTTGGCGGATCGCTAAGTAGTAATTGTCTTGGTGTTGATAAACCATACTTTCTACAGGAATATTTATGAACACTTCATGCCACTTAGACAAGATTAGCGTTTGCCATAAACGCCCCATTCGGCCATTACCGTCAGAAAAAGGATGAATAAACTCAAACTCGTAGTGAAATACACAACTTGCAACAAGTGGATGAACATCACTACTTTCTAGCCATTCTAATAGGTCAGTCATTAATTTTGGCACACGTGTGGCTTGTGGTGCCATGTGTACAACTTGCTCTCCTGACATTACCCCCACTCCTTCTTGACGATACATACCTGCATCTTTGACTAAACCTTTCATCATCAGCAGATGTGCTGCAAGTAGATGAGTACCATTTTCGGGTTGCCATTGAGGGAGCGATTCGTAAGTACTAATTGCATTATGCGCTTCTTGCACTTCTTTAGGTGGTGCAATAACACGCTTACCATCGAGTATCGCGGTGATTTGCTGCTGTGTGAGCGTACTGCCTTCAATCGCGAGTGAGCCTTGTACTGTTCGCATTCGATTTACTTTACGCAAACGAAGTAGTTTCTCTTGCTCTTGCTGCACTGTTAGGCGACCTATAGACTCACTAATTTGAGCCACTAAAGACAGAGTTTTGTTTGATAAAGTAAAAGGCGGTAAATAGTTAGGCATTATTATAATTCATTGCTTAGGTGTTAGGGGTTTAATAGCACGCATTAAAATAGCACCTTAAAACTCAATTTGTACAGTAAGCAATCAGCTTTTGTAAAACTATGTTTATAAAAAAACCCGCAAGGCTCGAATTAACTAGCGTTGCGGGTTTTTTAGGGTTTTTAAACAAACGAATTTAAAAACCGTTATTGGTGGAGCTGGGGGGATTTGAACCCCCGTCCGAAAAGCCTCGACCGTCGGTACTACATGTTTAGTATTGTCATTTAATTAACCTTTAAATCCCGGACAAACACGGTAGATAAAGGCGAGGCCGCTTAGTTTTAACGCTTCAACCCCGGCCAGGGTTTCCGTCGCGATCAGGTGTTAGGGTGACACTCCAAAATCCAGTCCACAAGAATACATGGAAGGAGCGCTAGCCAGCCTAAGCTGCTAGAGAGTAGTTATCGTCGTTTGCGATTACTTTAAATTGCGGCTTTTTTACGAGGCAAACCGCACCTCGACATGCACCTCGGGCTTCTTGAATTCCGTCGAATCCTAATCAGCCCCTGAATAAGGTTACTCATTCAGAGTGTGCAAGCAGTATAACCGAGTAACCTACGAATACTCAACACCTTAGGCGTTTTATTTTATTGGTTGGTTAATCATGCATCAAACACACATGTAAATGTAAAATATTGGACAGTTAAGAAACAATTACTTAACAATCATGGTGCTTTATGCTCAAATGCAAGGCTAGACCTTGGTCTAATAAATTATAAAAAATAATAACAGACATATTACCTAGAGGATTTATAAATGTCGGTTTTTTCTTTTGATGAGCAAACGGGGTATATCTCTTTAGTTTTACACCCTCATGTTTCAGGTTTAGCCTCAACAGCAACACAGCTTATTGAATTAATTGGCCAGTCAGAATATTGCGAGTGTGAGGTTATTGCTAGCAATATTGGTAAGCTGTTTGCTCAAAGTAATACCGAAGAACCCACCTCTTTAGTGATTGCTCAAGCCATTGATGCAAAGCTAACCATAAACATCGATGAAAAAAACATGCTCGTTGAAGCTACCCTAGTTACTGCCAAGGGCGGTAAATTGCTTAGCATGGAACAAGCGATTGAAGAGTTAACACAAGCAGGCATTGTAAAAGGCATTAGCTCTCATGCATTAGAACAGTTATTGGCACAACAGTTTGAACACCCCTCAGGAAGCACGCATTGCGCCGAAGTCGCTTTTGGTCGCGCGCCTAAAGTGGGTAACGATGCCAAATTTGTGCGTCTTTGCTGCACAGCGCAAGACCGCGTACTTAGCCCGCAAGCTAAGGGCGGTGGTAAAGTCGATATGAGAAACCTAGGTGATATTATTACTGTAAAACCGGGATGTGAACTAATGCGACGTATTCCTGCAACACCCGGTGTTGATGGGTTTACTGTATTTGATGATGTAATAACTGCTCCTCCCGGTAAAGAGCATAAATTACAACCCTTTGACGGCACTAAAATTGCGCCCGATAACCCTAATTTATTAATTGCGGATTGTACTGGCGTACCGGTTGCCCTTCCCCGTGGTATGCGTGTTGATGATGTTTTATGTTTTCACAATATTGACCCAAGTACCGGCCATGTTGAATTTGATGGCAGCGTTATTGTCAGCGGTGATATAAAAGATGGCATGCGCGTGACTGCCACTGGCGATATTACTGTTTTAGGTTTTGTTGAATCGGCACAACTAAAAAGTGATAGCGCCATCACAATAGTAAAGGGTGCAATTGGTCGTAAGCGAGAAGCCGATGAGCCATTCACCTGTTCTATTTTCGCTAAACGAACCATTGCGCTTGGTTACTCTCAATACTGCGACATAAAAACGGAGCAAAACTTATTAATAGATCGCCAATCATTACATTGTGACTTGAGTGCCGGAAATCTAATTAGAGTGGGCAGTGCAAAAGATCCCAAAGGTAAAATTATTGGTGGCCATATTCTTGATGCAATGCGCATTGAAACAGGCGAATTAGGGGCGCCAGCAGGGACTAAAACACGAGTTTGCATCGCCCAGCGCTGGTACGTACTAAAACAAAAACAAGCGCAAATCACCGATTTTGAAAAAGTTTTAATTAGTAAGTCAATTGAGCTGCAGCAAGCGCGCCAGCGAATTAATAAACAGGTTGCAAGTTCACAGCGTCAGCAGTTTTTAGATAAAATAATAACTAATGAAGAACACATAGCAAACCGAAGCGCTAGTATCAATCAGCAAAAGCAGTTGCTAAGAAAGAAAATGGCGCAGCTGTTAGCGCTCAGCCGTTTAAAAGTTAATGAGCTTCTGCATCCTGGGGTGGAGCTTAAAATTGCACGAGAATCAATTAGCTTTTCTCGTAATTACCCACCGCATTTAATCACTCATAGTGAAGGTAAAATAACCCAATCGTTTTAATTAAACTAATTAAAAATGGCTCAGCTCACAAAGTAAGTATTCACTATTGTTAACTGAGTTTTTATTGGTTGCTTGCTTCGTCTTCGCTTTGTTGTGTTTCATCTATAGCAAGTGGCCAACCACCTAGTTGCTGCCAACGATTAACAATTAAACAATACAGTTCAGCAGTGCGCTCTGTATCGTATAACGCTGAATGTGCTTGTTTGTTATCAAACTCTATTCCTGCTGCTCGGCACGCTTTAGCTAATACTGTTTGCCCTAATGCCAAACCAGCAAGTGATGTGGTATCAAAACTAACAAACGGATGAAATGGTGTGCGCTTGATATTATTACGCTCAATAGCCGCATTTAAAAAACCATGATCAAAAGCGGCATTATGAGCAACCACCACAGAGCGCTGACACCCTGCGGCTTTTTGCGCTTTGCGCACTACTTTACAAATTTCTTTAATCGCCTCTTCTTCAGGGACTGCCCCTCGAAGTGCTGAAAAAGGCTCAATCCCATTAAACTCAATGGCAGCTTGCTCAATGTTTGCACCCTCAAACGGTTGCACATGAAAATGAACGGTATGATCGATACTAAGCAGACCTTCATCATCCATTTTTAAAACGGATACTGCAATTTCTAATAATGCGTCAGTTTCTTTGTTAAAACCGGCGGTTTCAACATCAATAACCACTGGAAAAAAGCCTCGAAAGCGTTGCGCGAAAAGTGTTTGCTCAGTATTTGCCATAGTATTCTTGGTTTATAGGGATTAGCTGTCTATTATGTCAAAATTGGTGGCCTGTCGGCTAGGAGATTTATTGATTAATTGCAGATAAACTATAGGCATGTTACTTGCTTAGTAATTAGGGTCTGTTGCGTAGTATTTTATGGTTTTTGTCACTTTTTTGGCAGAGCTAGATAACTGGAGAGTTCTCGATGAAGTTTAAGTTGTTATTTATTAGCCTAGGTATTAGTAGTGTGCTGTGTAGTTTGAATACAACTGCGGCGATGCGCCAGTACACGGCTAACCAAGATAATTCAAATTGGAACTTAGTTAAAACGACTCGCTTACAATGCCAATTAAATCATGAAGTTCCCTACTATGGTGAAGCCGTTTTTAAAGCATCAGCCAGTAAAAATAAAGATCTTACTTTTAATTTAGACATGGTCGTGCGCCCAGAAAATTACGCGATAGCTGGTTTAAAAGCGGTGCCACCTAGCTGGCGAGCAGGCCGCCCTGCCCGTGATATTGCTGATATGAAATTACTTAAAAAGTTTGATGGTGAATTAGGTAATAAAACAGCATGGGAAATGCTTACTGAGCTTGAAAAAGGCAACCAACCTACTTTTTACTACCAAGACTGGCAAAATAGTGCCGATAAAATAGCTGTGGGCATGTCTAATGTTAACTTTAAGCAAGCGTATTGGGCATTTTTACAGTGCCGAGACGAATTGCTGCCATACAATTTTGAAGATATTTCGTTCACTATAATGAACTATGAATCGAATAGCAGTAAGTTAACTAAGTCATCGCAGCAACGCCTTGATAAAATTGCTGAGTATTTAAAAAACGACCCCAGTATAGAGTCAATCAGTATTGCATCCTATACCGATAGTTATGGCGGTCGTTGGAATAACCTCGATTTATCTAGAACCCGTGCCAAGGCGATTAAAGATTACATGGTTAGCTTAGGTGTTGATGAAACTAAAGTGGTTACTGAAGGCTTTGGTGAAAAACGCTTTGTAGACACCAATGATAATATTTTAGGCCGTGATAAAAACCGTCGCTTGGTAATTCAAATAGCAAAAATGTAAGTTAAGCTCCCTCCTTTAATGGCCGAATGTGTAATTTAAGCACTTTCGGTCAATACCTATCATTTTAATCATATATATTGTGCGTAACCAATAATCAGTCTATTTAGTTATTAACATTTGGCTTTTTATTTTTTAATTATATTAATGACTTAAATTACATCAGTAAAATATCACTGCTTTTTAAATACAGTTGTAAATAGAAGATTACATTTTATTTTGTCTCTTTTATGACAAAACTATTTAAGTTTTACACAACTAGTTATATCTTGCGTGTCTCTCACGTTTGATCAGGATCATTAAGTGCTTAAAAATAAAACAATAGGTAGCATGTTAATTGTTGCAGGAACTACCATAGGCGCAGGTATGCTTGCCCTACCAATTGCCTCTGCCGGGCTTGGGTTTAATACGGCAATGGTGTTAATTGTCGGCTGTTGGTTACTTATGACCTACACTGCTTTACTTATGTTGGAGCTGCATCAATATGCCCCTCGCGATGCCACTTTAAATACACTGGCTAAGCTTTGGCTTGGTAAACGTGGCCAGTATGTGGCTAACTTTTCGATGATATTCTTATTTTATGCACTGTGCGCTGCTTACATAGCAGGTGGTGGTGCTCAACTACAAGAGCGCATTAATACTGGGTTTAATCTTAGTATTGCTCCACAATTAGGCTCAGTTATTTTAGCCGTGCTAATTGCAGGCGTGGTGACTTTAGGCACTAGTAAAGTAGATAAGCTTAACCGAGTACTATTTAGTGTAAAAATAGTGGTTTTGGCTAGCTTGTTTTATATGCTAACACCTTATGTACATGGCCAACATTTGTTGGAAATGCCTGTTGAGCAAGGGCTGATACTATCGGCTATTCCGGTGGTATTTACCTCTTTTGGTTTTCATGGCTCTATTCCTTCTATTGTTAAATACGTCGGGCTTGATATAAAAACCTTGCGCAAAGTTATGATTGCAGGCGCCTCTTTACCACTGGTTATTTATGTATTTTGGCAAGTATTAAGCCAAGGCATAATGAGCCAAGAGCAATTACTACAAAGCGAAGGGTTAACTGGGTTTGTAGCCAGTGTGGCCAATATTGCCAATAACGCCAATGTCTCTACTGCGGTTAAATTGTTTGCTGACTTAGCCCTAGCAACATCATTTTTAGGGGTGAGCTTGGGGTTATTTGACTTTTTTGCTGACACATTTAAAAAAGCAGATACGGGCACAGATAGAATTAAAACAGCACTTATTACTTTTGTGCCTCCTCTTGGATTTGCTTTGTTTTACCCGCAAGGCTTTATTATGGCATTAGGCTATGCAGCCATTGCTTTGGTTATATTGGCAGTATTTTTACCCGTTAGCATGGTGTACAAGCAGCGTCAGGGCGTTGAAAAAGAGGGCTATAAAGTACGCAGTGGTAACATTGGTTTGGCCATAGCCGCTTTGTGCGGTATTTCAATTATTAGTGCGCAATGCCTGCAAATGGCAGGCTTAATACCGGCAATAGGCTAATCTTTATAGTTGTTCTAACGTGTGCACCCCAATGATGATTTTGGGGTGCATACCATTAAAACAGCAATTATTAACGTTAAAATACTATCGCTTGCCCTCTTCCGCTTTGCTCAGATGCCGCATCTAATTTGCCATCATTATTAATAATCACGTGCATATCACCAAAGTGACGCTCATCCACTGTATAACCCATTTTTATTAGCTGTTGCTTGACTGAAACATCTAATCCCGAGTGCGCTCTAATTACATTTTTAGGCCATAACTGATGATGAAATCGCGGACTATTTACTACATCATCTGCGCTCATATTAAACTCAATTGCGTTGAGTATTGATTGATACACAGAGCTAATAATAGTGGTACCGCCGGGCGACCCTGTTACCATTTTCACCTGATTATTACTGAGTAAAATAGTTGGGGTCATAGAGCTTAGCATACGTTTATGCGGCTGAATTTCATTTGCTTTTCCGCCAATGGCGCCAAATACATTCATAACCCCAGGTTTAGCGCTAAAATCATCCATTTCATCATTGAGAATAAAGCCTGCGCCTTCTACGACCACGCCGCTACCAAACCCTAAATTAATAGTAGTGGTATTAGCAACTGCATTCCCCATGTTATCAACAATAGAAAAGTGGGTGGTTTGCTCGCTTTCTTTTAAACCTGGTTTAATATTTTCGGTAGTTGAAATGGCCTTTAAATCTATACTGTTGCTACGGTTTTTAAGATAATTTTCTGCAAGTAACTTAGCTGCAGGCACTTGGTAAAAATCAGGATCGCCCAAGTACTCTGCCCTATCAGCAAACACTCGCTTACCTATTTCAGCAAGTAAGTGCACATACCCAACTGAATTATGTGATGGTGCAGCTATGGGCTTTTTAAGCTCATACATTTTAAGCCATTGTAATATAGCAATACCGCCGGAGCTTGGTGGCGGTGAAGTAAGCACTTGATAGCCGTTCCAGTTTGCTTTTATAGGTGTGCGAGACTTTGCGCGGTAATTTTTTAAATCGTCTTGAGTAATAATACCGCCATGTTGCTTCATAAAGTTTGCGATGATCGTTGCAGTTTCACCTTGATAAAAGCCATCTTTACCATTATCGCGAATGCGTTTAAGTGTCGCTGCAAGTTCAGGTTGCTTAAAAAGCTTACCAGATGTAGCGCTTGCAAAATAATTGGCAAAGTTTACTTTAATGTTTTTATTGTTTAGATGTTCTATGTAGCCCTTAATTAACAGAGCCAACTTTTCAGGCACCACAAAACCTTGCTCTGCTAATGTTACCGCAGGCTGTACCAAGGTTTTCCAAGGTAGTGTGCCATGCTTCTTATGAGCCAACCACATACCAGCGACACTACCCGGTACACCGCTGGCATGAATACCATAAATAGACTTATTGGCAATAACTTGCCCTTGCTGGTCTAAATACATATCACGATGCGCGGCGTTCGGTGCAGTTTCACGGTAATCTATAAAATCACCTTGGCCATCCTTATGAATAAGCATAAACCCACCGCCGCCAATATTACCTGCCTCGGGGAGCGTAACGGCTAATACAAACTGAGCAGCAATAGCGGCATCAACCGCGTTACCCCCCTGCTCTAACACAGCTTTTGCAGCATGCGCACTAAAAGTGTCAGGCATGGCAACGGCGCTTTGTTTAGCCGCTACATTAAAAACACATAACTGTATTACCACAATACTACTGATAATTAGCTTGCGTGGTGAAAAAAGTGATCTCATCCCATATCCTTAGGTTATTTTTATAGATTGATGGCAAACATTAATGCACAGTAACAAACATCAGGTCAATATTTAGACGCTACATTTTTAAAGCTTTGGAGTTTTAGCTCAACTGCACGGCTTTGAATAAAGCGCAGCAGTTAAGTTTGAGCCATCATCAGTATGAATATAATAGTGCTGTAGCTGCATACCGAGCTTTTTCATGATGTTAATTGAGCCAACGTTGGCGGTCAGCGCTGTGGCACTGATTGCCTTTACTTGCGACTGTTTTTCAATCGTTGAGCAAATCGCTTGTGCCGCCTCAGTTGCATAACCCTTACCCCAACTCGCTTGTTTAAATCGCCAGCCGACTTCAATATCACTAAAGTCAGGCGTATCTGAAAAAAAGCCCATCGGCCGAACAAGCACCCATCCTATAAAGGTATTGCCTTCACGCAAGGTTACCTGCCATAGCCCCCAACCTTGTTGCTCATTGCGATAAGCGAGCATTCTTGGAATGCCTTTCGTTTTTATATCTTCAAGCGAAGTGGGTTTACCTTGTGTTAAATACTGCATAACGGCTGGGTCTTGATCGAGCTCGAATAATTTCTGCCAATCTTTTTCGTCCATTAATTTAAAACTTAATCGTGTTGTTACAGCTATGTTCATTTTCATTGTTGTATAGTTACCTCTGAAATATATTTTTCACTAAAGGAGATAGTCAATGAAGAAATTAGCAGGTTTAGCATTATTAGGCACTTTAATTACACTAACAGGGTGTGAAGATGCCAACGAAGTGAAACAAGACGCCAAACAAACGAGCGCTGAAGTTCAAGAAAAGCTAAACGAAACGTGGAACGACGTTAAAGAAAAAACCAATGAGCTTAAAAATGACGAGTCATTTAATGAGCTACTCGAAGAGAGTAAAGCGATGGGCTTAGACATGTACGATGACGGCAAAGAAGTAGCTGTTGATGCATGGATCAAAAGCAAAGAAGCGGCTGGCGAGCTAACTGAAAAAACGAAGCAAAAAGCACGTGAAATTGCAGCAGAAATTGAGCAAGCACGTGAAGAGCATAAAGAAGGTTAATTATTTTTAACCATAAAAAAAGGTAAGCCATGGCTTACCTTTTTTGTATTATTTTTAGAGTAAATTATGGATTATAGTTCAAAGTCTTTTTTGAATTTTAAACCAAACTCACTACGGTCATTGCTGCGCATTACGCCAACAAAACCAGTTTGCTGCAGGCGACCTACATCGTAAACTTCGTTTAATACGTTCTCACCATATAGCGTTACTTCCATATCGCCGTATGGATTAGTGTAAGAAATATTAAAACCAACTAGCTCACGCGAATCAATCGTTTCACTTTTATTGAAAACTGACTGACCTTGCATTTCACTACGGTACGAGTAGTTGGCATTTAATGCAACCGTGCCACCATTGCTTAAATCAACAAAGTAAGATGGAGCAACCATCACCGTCCAACGAGGTGTCAGTGCTGGTGAGTCACCTTTACCAATACCTTGTACACCTTCAGCTACTTCTGTAATTTCAGAATCTAAGTAACCTACTGCAGTGCGAATAGTAAAGTCGTCGGTTAGTGCAATTGTGGTTTCAAGCTCAATACCTTGCGCTTTAGACTGGCCTGCATTTTCAACGATAGTTACAAAGCCACCGCCCGCGGTTGGATCTGAGAATGGCAGTGCTAAATCAGTGTAGTCAGTAACAAACATTGCAAGCATCATAGATACATTTTCATGTACCTGGCCTTTTAAACCAATCTCGTAGTTAACTGCTTTGGTTTCATCAAACGATACAAACTGATCCGGACCACCAAATGGGCGCGGTGGAAAGCCACCTGTTTGGTAACCTTTTTGCACTTGACCGTATACATTCATATTATTGCTAAGCTGGTATGAAGCATTAATGTCCCATGTCACTGCATTAAAGTCTGCACTAATGTCTTTACGTTCAGGGAAGGTTGGGAAAATAGCATTCGCATCTTTTTTATCTTCTGAGTAACGAAGACCACCGCCGATTGTTAAATCATCAGTTAAATCGTAACTACCGTTGATGTAAGCTGCGTATGAGTTTGTTTCTTGATTAATTTCAAAAAATCCAAAGCCACCAAATGAAGGAGTAACACCATCATTTAGCACACCATCTGGTGTATTAAACGGGCTAAATACAAAATCTTCAGAGCGAGTAAAGCCATCTTCATTAAAGAAGTATAGACCCGATACAAAGTCCATTTTATCAAACGTGGCGTTTAGCTGAAGTTCAAAAGAGTATTGATCTGCACCGCCTACTTCTGGGAACTCAGATAAGTTAAGTGGTGATGCATCATCATCTAAACCACCTTCATATTCAGAAGTACGGTAGCTTGAGATAAACTTGGCTGTATATGTGTTATTAATCGCCCAATCAGCTGTAAATGACGTACCCCAACCAGAATATGAGGTTGATTCAATACCGGCAACTGTTGTGCCTAAATCATCAGGATTAGATGGAAGTAGGTCTTCAGTTAATAATGGGAAATCGCCATTAAAGACATCATTTGAATCTAATGAATCTGTCAGTTCAATAGTATAAGGTGATTGACCTGACTCATTATCAACGCCATCTAGCGAGAAAGTAAACGCTAAATCACTAGTTGCATCATATTTAAGTGCTATACGACCACTAAACTCTTGCTCTTCACCAATTTCTTTTTCAGGGTTAGCTAAGTTTACTGCCGTACCTACCCCATTACGTTGTTTGTATGACGCACTGGCTGACATGCTTAAATCGTTAGTTAGTGCATTATTAAAGTAAATATCACCCGCAACTCGACCACGACTGCCCACTTTAGCGGTTGTTGTTAGAATACCTTCATCACCAGGTTGTTTAGTAATTACGTTTACTGCACCACCTAATGTGTTACGGCCATAAAGTGTGCCTTGTGGCCCACGAAGTACTTCAACACGCTCAACATTAGGAAGTGATAAATTAGATCCCATTTGACGGCCTAAATAAACACCGTCTAGGTAAACACCTACACCTGGATCTGTAGTTATAATGTGATCTTGCAAGCCAATACCACGAATGAATACTGAGGCATGTGCAGCATTACCAACACCATAACGAGTAATGTTTAAGTTAGGAACGTATTTACCAATATCTTCTAAGTTACCCATATTGGCTTTATCAATAAGGTTAGCACCTATTGATGTAATCGCAGTTGGAGATTCGAACAAGCTCTCTGTACGTTTACGAGCTGTCACTTCAATTTTTTCAAACGCGTCTTGTTTGGCTGTCGTTTTAGCTTCTTGTGCATTTGCGGAAGTTGTTAGGGCTGCAATAACCGCTAAACTTAACTGTGAGAGGGTGCGTAATTTCAAGGTCTTCTCCAAAGGGTATTAATTTAATTATGCGTTATGCTGTGTAAACATAAATTGTAGGCATAAAAAAAGATGCGTTAGATGCATCTTTCCTCTGGGAGTTTATTATATTACAAAAACGCTACAATATGTACATTTAACTTTAGTTTACGTAAAAATTTATTTTTAGCTTTTTAATCTTAGCCAACTTACCTAAATAGCAATGCAAATTTAGCTTTAAATTAATACTTTAACATTAATTACCACCAGTATTATTTGTTAGTTGAACATGCGCTTTGTTGCGAAAAACACATTAAAGCTATTTAAGATTATGACAATATCCAAACACCCTTTATATTTAAATATACTGCAGAATCATTTTTAGGTGAAAAGCATGACAAAAAAACAGACCACGCAATCAGCTAACATGCTTTTTAACAACAACCACTATAGTCCATTATTTTTTACTACATTGAATAATGACATATTATTAGTCTGTCATTCAGCACTCAATAGTCTTACAAATTACGAACTTTTGAGCCATTTTATGCATACCAATAATTACCAAGGGTTAGTTATCTTTAATATTCCTAAAAATACTGATGCTGCTTCACTAAAAGAGTGGCCAAATTTGAAAGGCCTTTTCTATCAAGATACCAATGAGGAGCTATTTAACAGGGGATTAGAAGCAATTAAACAAGGGGAATTGTGGTTTCCACGTACTATCAGTGATATTTGGATGCGCCAAATGCTCGATTCTGAGCAAAAGACTGCTTTGCAAACAAATAACCTAACCGATAAAGAAATTAAAGTACTCAACCTACTTTTCAGTGGGCTTCATTCCAGTGCTATTGCTGACAGCTTATTTATAAGTGAAGCTACGGTAAGAGTGCACTTACATAAAATTTATAAAAAAATAGCGGTCAAAAATAAACAGCAGGCAATTCGATGGTGCCAAGATAATCTAAAAAATATGAATTCGCGTTAATAACTAGAAAATAATTACTACTTAATGCCTACTGTAGTAAATATCATCTCATTATAAATAAATCAAACAAGTCAATTAGTTACATTACCTGAAAATAAAAAAACCTTACTTTTCAATCACTGCTATGCCTTTTTGTTGCAAAAAAGCAGTAAAAAGGTCTTAATTTATTAATTTTAATTAGAAAAAAGTTAATACTCATCTTATACTGCAACGGGATACACATGAAATTTAAATAGGAATCACAATGAAAAAACTATCAGTTGCAGTAGCAATTTGTTGCGCACTTGCCACAAGCAATGCGAGTGCTGAAGTTCGTATTAATGGGTTTGCTTCTATTGTCGGTGGTAAGTCACTCGATAGTGATCAAACTTTATATGGATATGATGATGATATTTCATTTAAAAATGAAAGCGTATTTGCACTTCAGCTGACCGCTGACCTGCAAGAGAAGTTATCCGCTACAGCGCAGATAGTAGCTCGCGGCGAAAATGACTTTGACGCCGACTTTGAATGGGCATACTTAACTTATGAAATATCTGACGAATTACAAATCAGTGCTGGTAAAATGCGTGCACCGTTTTATCGCTACTCTGATTTTTTAGATGTTGGCTATACCTATCGCTGGGTGCGCCCACCTCAGTCTGTATATAACTTGCCGTTTTCAACCTATGAAGGCCTAAGCCTATTACATACAACTCAACTTGGTGATTGGGACTCTACCCTTCAGGTTATTTACGGAAGCTTCGACGATAACATCGCGGTTGTATCAGTAAATGGGGATACCGAACTTAATGATATTGCAGGATTAAACTGGACATTAAGTTACGATTGGTTCAGTGCTCGCGCTGCTTACTTTGTTGCCGAAACAAGTATTGATATTGAAAATGATACAGCCGAAGGTATGGCTCTTAATGGTTTAGAACAAGCCCTTCGTAGCTCAGGTTTTGTTGATCAAGCAAACAGTATTGCTATTGACGAAGACGATGGTGCATTTTTAGCACTTGGCTTTTCAATTGATTACAACAATATCTTGTTCGACGCTGAATACACACAGTTTGAAGTAGATAACAGTGCGCTCGCTAAGCAAACTCAATATTACACATCTTTAGGCTACCGTATGGACGAGTGGCTTGTTCATTTAACCTATGAAAACAACGATGATGAGCATGATAGTAATCGTTATAATGCACTACCAACTGTTCCACCTTTAAATGCTGGGCTTAACCAAGTTTTGGAGGGCTCTAAAGCTAAGAGTAATGTATACACGATTGGTGCTCGTTATGACTTCCACCCAATGGCTGCCTTAAAAGTAGACTTTAGCCGCCTAAAAGATGATATCTCAAATACTGAAACTGACGTAGTCGCCGTTGGCGTTGATTTAGTATTTTAATTGGAGCGAATGATGAAGAAATTAATTTTAGCCAGTATGCTAACACTATGTAGTACTGCAGCATTTGCTGAAGTTGCAGTAATCGTTAACCCAACGAATGCCAATGCAGTAAGCCAAGATGATATTAAAAAAATATACCTTGGCAAGAGCAAATCGTTTGCTGATGGCACCAAAGTAAACCCTGTTAACCAAAATGGTACTGCAGTGGCAGATGAGTTTAACGACAAACTTGTTGGCAAATCAGGCAGCCAGTTAAATGCTTATTGGTCAAAGCTAGTCTTTACTGGTAAAGGCACGCCTCCAGGTAAACTTGATAATGACCAAGCTGTGATTGATTTTGTTGCTGCTAACGCAGATGCAATTGGCTATATAGACAGCACCAAAGCAAGTGATAAAGTTAAAGTAGTAGGTAAGTATTAACCTGCTAAATTAAAAATAAAAGCCCGCAACAAATACTTTGTTGCGGGCTTTTTTATGCCTATTATTTACAACCTTCATAAAACGTTAAAGTTTAGCCATAACGACTACTCAATTTTAAACTTAGCAGTTGCATCTAATAGATTATCTGAAAGGTAATGTAAGTTTTTTGCCACATCTCTTACCGCTTTGAGTGAACTCATCGTATCTTCAAATGAAACATGCATATTCGATACGTTGTCTACTACCATCGCGGCCACAGAGGTTTGCTCTTCAGTTGCTGCTGCAATCTGCGAGTTCATCCCATTAATTTCTAGTATTTGCTCTGCTATTTTTTCAATCGAGACACCGGTTTGCTCTGCTGCACTGGCATTATCTGTGGCCATGTCTCTTGCAGAAGTCATAGCCGTTACTGACTCATTAGCAGCCACACTTAATGTACTTAGTAACTCACGAATTTCATTGGTTGACTGTGCTGTGCGTGATGCAAGCTCGCGGACCTCATCTGCTACCACAGCAAAGCCACGACCATGCTCACCTGCGCGCGCAGCTTCAATTGCAGCATTTAACGCCAACAAGTTTGTTTGCTCAGCAATGGATGTAATTACATTTAGTATTTGCGATACATTTTTAGTGTCATCGGCTAATTTATTAATGGTGTTGGCCGCTATATTAATTTCATCGCTTAACGTGCGCGACGCATTAACTGACATTTTGACTTGTACACGGCTTTGATCCACTTCTTTTTCTGCTGTTTGCACAGCATTAGATGCATTCGCTGCTGATTGTGAAATATCGCCAACGCTTTGCTTCATCTCTTCCATCGACTGCTTAACAACATCGGCATCGGTGGTTTGTTTAGTAGTTGCTCGCTCTGCTCGCTCCATCCCTTGCACAAGACGGGTTGAATTTTCCATTAGCGGTTCACATACCGCGATAACTTCTAAAACGGTTTCTCTTAGCAGGCTAATAAAAGCATTAAAGTTTATAGATACCTGACCAATCTCATCCTCTGAGTTAACGGCAAGCTTGGTGCTTAATGATCCTTTACCACTTGCTAAAAGGCTTAGGTTATTAGCAGCATCACTGGCTGATGAACCAATATTACGCGCAATCCAAATAGCCATAAGCAAAAGCAATACTAATGATACAACCGCCACAACTAACATTAGATTAAGCGCGTCATCTGAGCGCGCTTTTGTATTGGCAACTAGCTGGAAAAAGCGATCATCTGCTTTTTGTTGTGCGTTTTTAAAGCTGGTTAAAACCGCCTCGAAAAGGCTTGTTTTAAGCTGCGCCTGTTGTTGTATTTTACTAAAATCAGCCGTGCCATTAACCATGCCATTAGCGATAGTTGCAGATATCTTTTCATAATTTTTCAGCCGCGTTTTTGTGTCGCTATCAATATATGATCCATTAATTGTTTCTATTGCGTCCAAATTCAAAATGAGCCGCTGATAAGTTTCACTCGCTTTTGTTACTAACTCTTGCTCACCAAAGGTTACAGCCTGAGTGTATAACTCATCTAACTTTTCTAAAATGCTTACGTTGGCCAAGGTTAATTTAGCTACTTTATAAGAAGATTTCTCCATTTCATCAAGTGATATGCGATTTTCGTTCATAGCAAAGTAATTAACCAAAACAATTACTAAGAATGCGATTATCGCTATAGATGTAATTGCATGTATTTTTTTAGTAATGCTGAGGTTTTTAAAAGAGAAACCTGAAGCCATATTAATTTACCCCGTTTAATTATCTATAGTTATTATCGGCTTAATATAGAAAAATGTTAACTTTATTTTTAACTTTCGACGTTTTTTATACATAAAATTAAATATACAACAGTATTCTTTTATAAACACCAACAATTGAAATATAGAGTGTTCTACTCAATGTTCAACATTAATCCAAAAAGAGTTGTTTAATATTTTAAATTTCAGACACAAAAAAACCAGTAACATTGCTGTTACTGGTTTTTATATTTGGTGCGGATGGGGGGACTTGAACAGTCACTTCACCTTCAAATGCCCTAATATACTGGCACTCCAGATTTAATACCTAGCATATTGAGGTATGAGAAGGTGTAACGATGATCCAATAGTGATCCAAATAATTTTGCTATTGATAATATTTAAAACGGCATTTTGAAGCCTAATGACCATAGCCTGCTTATAAGTGCTAATGTGTTATGAAAGCGGCATTCTTTCAATTAATTTACAATTTTCATAACTAATAAATACCCCATATTTCTAATTTTTTGGTATCTATTTGGTATCTATTTGGTATCTAGTACATTAGTTAATATACAAAAGTATCGGTTCAGTTTATATCACTAGTTAAGCATATGAACTGACTTAATTAGCTTCTTTATCAAATGGCGATGTACCTGCTCCCCAAAAAGTCACTTGTAAAAAGTTATTGTCTCTAACTTCAGTTCTATAAACTCCAGTCTCTAACAAGACGTACCGTTCACGAAGCGAGCCTATAATATCCCCTTCACTATTTAGTACCTTCGTGTTACCAACACCTTCATTGTGTAACTTCACTAAATCTCCAATATTAACTGTTGAACCTTGTTCCCAATTTACTGAAATATTAACAGCAGTTCCTTTCCAAATAATATCGGATTTCGGTTTGAATTCACCAATAAATACTTTCCAAAGTTTGGCTGTGTTTTCACTAATTAATTCTATTGTTGATATGTATACTTTAAGTCCATCAGACGAAAGCCATTGTTTTAACTCACGGCTGTTCGAAAAAGATGCATTGGTCACTTGGATAGCATTTATAGCTTCTAGTCTCGAACTAAAACCTGCTTGCATCAACATCGCAGCACTTCTATTCAAACTTCCATTTTCAACAGCGGGAATAATTAAACCTACTTCGAAATCCTCAATTGTCATTCCGTCATAAATAATGTCGTTATTAGCAATTGCCCGTACCCTCAGAGCTTCTAATCCCCAAGGCAAACGATAGACCAGCCCATCTTCAATAAAGCTAAGAGTATTATCAATATCTTCAAAGCCACGATCTCTAAGTGCTTCACCTTTTAACCAAGCTTCAAGTATTGCAGGCCAATCATTTGGTAAAATATTTGGTGTGAAAGGAGGTACTTCAAATAATAATCTAGCTAATGAAGTTATTGCCGACGTCGCTTCCTCAGCATTTCCTTCAAGAATATATGCATTGGCTTCTACCAATAGCGCATTTGCTTGCGGCGCTATTTCATCTAGCTTTTGACCAGTAGCTAAACCTACACCAGCTAGAAAATATCCTTTTCTTTGTAGAGGAGTAGTATTACTCCAAATATGCTTGCCTCTTTGAGCTAAAAAATCTTTAAACAACCCTTGTAATTCACTTTCTTGTCTCGCAAGTCTCCTTTGTAACAAAGAAGAACCTAGCAGATCATCAAGTACAGCAGGAATTTCTTCAATCGTTACTTCTTCATTTCCAAGCATACTTAATAATGCAGTGTCTAAATTGACCAAGTGCCTATTCCATGCATTTCTATTTTCGTCAATTTGCTCTTCTGACTCATTTATTACAGCTGGAAAATCCCAAACACTTGTATTATTCATCAGATATTCGGTAACTTCCTCAATGGACTGAGTTTGCAAACTACTGGCTATCCTAACTATAAAGGAAGCTATCAACCTAAATAGCCCACTTTCCATGTTTCGGTCAGTTGCACTTCCAGCTAATGACCTCCATTTTCGTTTTCTCCAATCATGTCGATCAAAAACAGGGTGAAGAACGATTCCATGTGTATCAACAAATGCTCGGCCAGCTCTTCCAATCACATTTTTAAATTCAGAAGCATCTATTAATTTTCCACTTCGATACAATGAATGAACGATTACCGCAGTAGCTGCGAGATTCAATCCTTGAGCTAGCGTAGGTGATGAAACGGTTATTTTAAGGACTCCCTCTCTCAGAAGGTTTTCCATTTCCTTTCTAAAAGGTGTCGGCAGTGCTCCATGATGAACTGCAACGCCAATTTTTAAGCATTCCAATATAGGATGGTTTTCACCTAGCCATTCACTTCCCAGTGTATCAGCTAGCTCTATTTTTGACTCAGGGACACTTAAAACAGACTCCAAGGCTCCTCGTTTATTTAAATCTACAATCGCTTCGGCAAATCCATCTACAGAATTTCTCTGAGGACAATAAATCAAGACTGTGTGATTATCTTCAGCCAACTTCCAAGCTGAGGCCAAAGTTAACTCTTGAGCATTTTTAGGAAATTCTCTTTGTCTATACCCAGGGTTGGGTAAAGGGGGTACGATAGGAGTAATAAAACTTGGAATGAAAGGTTGCTCACCTCCAATTGTAAAGTCAATCCGTGCAGAGTTCTCACGCCAAACTATTTCACCAAACCTTAGATCAGTTGGTCGCCAGTTGGATTGTATAGCATCACCTTCACTGTCTTGCCTAAGCCAGCCCACAAAGTCTTCAAATTGGTCGCCACTAGGTAAAATTGCAGAAAGGCAGACTATTCTTCGCTCATTGCTATCTTGACGTTTAAGTAGCCTCTGAATCTGAACTTCGTAATTTATCTCTCTCTCATTTAAGCCAATCATGTGGCCTTCATCTAAAATCACAAGCCCAACATCATCAATTAGTGATGCATCATTCCTTAAAGCAAAATCAAGCTTTTCTGGCGTACCTACGACAATATCTTGTGTTCGCAGAACATCTTGTTCGAAGTCACTAGTCCCAATACTCCCGTACAATGATGAGATTGTTTTACCTAAAGGTAAAAATGTTCTTCTAAGAGATGCTTCAGTTTGCGCTGAAAGCGCCCTTAGTGGGGTAATGAATAATACTCGCTTTCCAATAGCTAAACATCGAAGAATTGATAGCTCTGCAACCCTTGTTTTACCCGCACTCGTCGGTAACGACACAACAAGATGATCGCTATCATCTACCGCTCTTTTCGCACCCTCTATTTGCGAAGGCCATAGATCAATTTCTGCTTTATTTCGTTTAAATAGTGACGTTATAAATAGCCAGCGCAATAAATTCCAGTCTGTATCATGCCCATCATTTTGTGGGCCAGGCAGTATTTGATGAAAACTAGAATCCCAGAGTTCTTTTAGTAAATGCTTTGTTATTCTTAATACCCACCACTGAGGCAATAAGTTTAATTCTCCACATACTGTCAAGCTCACATCAATTCGACTTATAGCACGTTCTATTAAATTTGAATTTCCTGTTTCGAGTGCAAATAAAAACTCAAAAATAGATGAATAATAATTATCAGTAATTGCTTTCTGAATAATGGGTAACTCAATAGAAGAGATACCATAATCTTCTGGCATATCTTCCGTGTTAACCATCTGACTTATTTGATTAATTTCTGTTTCCAATCTATCAGCAAGTTGCTCATCTGAACCTTCGCCAGATTCTTTCCATTGCAACACTATTGCTTCAATTTGATTAAACTGCCTTAACATTAACAATGAAAGCAATCGTTCTATATTGCTAAGATTAAGTTGCTCTAAATTACTGCTTATTAATGAGTATGCCTTCGCAGAATATCTTCCCAAATGAAAAGCTGATGATGCTAATACCCTATGAAATCCCCTTTCAGGATCTTCAGGATTACCATTATGTATAACATCTGATATTGCTGAGGCTGACTTTTCGAAAGCAGCACGGCATAACTGTTCATCACCTCCAAGTTCTCGTAAACGAATTGCTAGTGACAGTAGCGAGTAGCCGTAAGATAAAAGGTCATATGATAATTTTTCAGAAAAGCCAGGAGCACCTTCAGGTAATATTCCTTCTTTCCAAATCATTGAACGCGCTAAGCCTCGTTCTGATAAACGCCCCCGAAAGCCTAAGGTTATAGCTTCATTGATCAGCGATTCTATTTCTTCAATTGTTGAGGCCATCTATCACTCCTTGATACACACCTTCAATTAACTCTTGATGATTAACAACCCTAAAACCAACAGAACTTTGTTTTATATTTCCATCATAATTATCAAAAGCTTCTTTTTGCAAAGTAGCAGGGTTAGATGCAGTAAATGTAAATAGTAAATGTTCGACTTGATTCGTTCTAATACCGTCAACTAACTGAACTTTCTCAATCAAATCAGCGAGTGGCTGATTACCAGTCTCTCTTAGCCTTTCAGCAACAAACTCTAGAGCATGTGGGGCTGGCAATCCTTCATCTAAATCTAGTTCCGCGCGAGCTTCTTGTAATACTTTTCTACTCAATGCCTTATTTGCTTTAGCTTCAGCTTTAAGAAATTTAATAGATTGCCTTTGTAGATCAACAGCAATACCAATAACATCGTCACCGCGCATTGCCATATTGCGATGATCTCGCCAACGTAGTTTACGAATGGGCACTGTGTAATTCGTAGACTCTTCAATATAATCAGTAGTTATTACTTCACCTAAATCACCTGAGCGAATCTTTTTAACTTCAGGGATTTTAGTTAAAAGCTTTTGAGCAGCTGCATTTTTACCTAAACGTGCCAAAGTTCCAGCTATTGATTGTGGGTCAACATAATAATCTGGTAGTGAAGCTATTAATAAATTTTTAATACTCTCAAATTCTTCTTGTCTCAACTCTAAAGAAGTAAATTTATTTTCGTCAAGAATATGTACATTCGAATCTGACTTCCCTTCTATTGAAAGCATTTGCTATTCCTTTTTGACTTAGAATTTTTAGGACTCACGTACACACCTTGAATTATCCATTACATGCACAATCAGATGCGTGGAAAATGATTAGATTTTAATAATTAACGAGCTAATTTCCCTATTGCTTCTTGTGTGAATTCTTATTTTTCTGTGATTAATTATCTAAAATCACACTTAAGAACTTTAGGGGGCTAACGCCAACGAAAGTTCTTTCAAAACCTATCAGAATTATTAACATTTGTCACTGAGAAACAATAGTTTAAGGAACTTGGATATGGGGATTTTTAGTTTTTTGTTCGGTGATAGTGATGCAAGTAATTCCAGCGAACCATCCGTAAATGTAGATGGCTCACCAATGTGTAGAAATGTTGATATCAATGGAAACCCATATGGAGTGACGTCCACAGTTGACAGTATTGATCATACCTCGTGCTTTGATAATGATTTTTCTAGTTCGGATACCTTTGACACTTTTGATGACTCAAGTAGTTGCGGGTTTGATGATTGGTAGGTAAAACATTATCTTGATTTATTTTTTGTTTTTTTATTTGTAAGATGACTTCACCGATGCCTGGGGTATTAGCCACCTGGTGTGCGCCTAAAGATATAACCAGCTGTGACTGCAAAGGAAAATACATCAAGGACAGCCGAGTTATGAGTGCTAGCCACTTTTAACTTTAGCGTGAACGTGACGCTTATAAATGAGATAAACATGATGAATACTAGCTAATTTCCATAGCATGAACCTTGTTACTAATAGGCCAACTTCTATGAGTAACAATGATGACAGACACTATTGAGTTTTTTAAACGCTACACACGCCAATCACGAAGTCCTTGGGTTGATGTGTCGCGTGTGGTTATGATGTTTCAACCTGAGTCGAAACAAGGCATTTACTTGCACTTCGGTGAATCGGGCATTAACGGGGTTTCTCTCAGTAAAGATCTACAGTTTAGACTACCAAAGGCTTTACAAAGCCAATACATTGAAGCCAGTGATATAGAGGTTGTATTACATGTATTTGAGGAAGAAATTTCTGATTACTGTAATTACAATGTAACCACTGACGCTTTCAAACGAATCTTCTTGGTAGGTCAGCACGGGTTCTTTTCTGATGCGTCTAAAGCCGTATGGAAGAAATCATATCAGCAATTTTTGGCTAGTTAGTAAACTAGCATCGCCGCCCTGTTTGGGCGGTTTTTTACTAGGAGTTATTTAGCTTTAGAATTAGCACGGCGAGCTTCTACTTTTCTACGTGCTACTGACGCAGCCGCACTTGCACGAGCTGCAGCTCTGATTTTCTTTTGTTGTTCGCTCATAATCAATCTCCTATAAGATTGGGTTTATCATAACTAAATTTAGTCGTTAGTGCTAGATTTATCTGCCTTACGCTCTTCTACAATAGCAATACTATCGAAATGAGTATAAGCCATTCTTGCAATCACCAAACGTAAGGGTCTAGTAAAGTCTGCAAAAAACTCAAAGTTTTTCTTTTCTCCTGCAAAAATATCTTCTGTATTTCTGTATATGTTAATAACACCTAGAAAGCGATCTATGTCTTCTTTGTGCTCTTGGCTAAGCTTATAGTGTCTAGTAGCGACAGGTAAACTAACGATAGACCGACCTTTCGTGTCATTTTTAAAGTAATCAATAACCGAATTTTGTATATCTTCACTATAGTAACTGGCAGCCCTAGCCTCTTTGACTGTATTACTTATAAACTGCTCCCCCCTTTAACAATAGATTTTGGCGCTCCTATTACATTGTAATTAGTAACATCTTTATTCTCTTCCCAATACACAGGCATTATAGCATTTTCAACTGTTTCATCAGCTTCAAACACAAGTGGTTTAATATGACCCTCTCTATCAATTTCAAACAAATCCGCATTGTTTAATTTATCTGCTTTTTGCTCTACATTGATACTATAGCGCTCATCTATGTATAGTTTGAAATATGGTTTAGCACCAAAAGGAATAGCAAAACGAAGAGCCTCTGTTGTATGAGTTTCTTCAAAGTGCGAACAGATATCATCGTCGGATTTCAAACATAACATTAAGTTTGCTCGATACTTAACAGCAGTTTTTTCTGATGGATCAACATTATCATATGCTTGAGCTAGTCTGCCCAGCGCCATTAAACTACACCTAATAATTACTCTCTGTTCTTCAAGTATCTTTTCACCTTCTTGTATAGGTTTAGGTGGTAAAGATTCATCCAATAAAGAAGTATACCTATCACTCATTTCTTGAAACATATCCTCAACTATATCTGAATAATCAGCGAGTTTTTTAGCGAAATAAGGAGGAGGAGCTATTTGAATAGCGAGTCTGAGTTTTTCTGATTGATCATTTTCATGTTTCTCTCTCTCATTTTTTAATTTAACTGAGTGAGTACCATGTAAAATATAAAACAACACAATAAGTATAATTCCCACACTTATTGCCGTAAAATTTGGGGGATCATCTGCACACTGCGTTTCTGTTAAATGACATTGAATAGCACTATTTATGTCTGTAGACATAATTGAAACATAAGCACCTGCTAATATTGCAGAGACAGTCAATAACTGCGCAAAAAGGTGGCTACCAGTAAATTTTTGAACAGGGTAATTCGAATACCACTTAGTATTAGAACAATAATATAAAGCAATAATTAAAAGTATGAATTTTAATAAGCTGCCCCATTCTTTTTTAACAAACTCAATTGATAGTATTACATTTTCATGTAGCGTGAACGATGTGACAACATCGTAAGTCAGAAGTGCCAGATAACAAGTAGCAGCTAGACAAATGATTAAGTTAAGAATTGACCTAGCATTTTTGTCATTCCAAATTTTCACTAAACCACTATCCATTAACGTCTCCTCCCTCATTTTCATATTGTGAATACGTAATCATATCATAGCTATATGTAACACTATAATTTTAATAGTAAATTCATCATTAGAATTTCCCTCTTAGGTTACTATATATAAGTACAGGTTACTTTTGCGGCTTTTGCAGGTCGCGGCTCATTCAAACTTGAATGACTTACTAAAGCTGGGTATGCAAACCTCGGCACCTTTTGAGCTTTCTATGGCGGTATGCCTTGATTGTCTCTCCCTGATACAAAATAAAGGCAGGGGTACGGAATAACGTACTACCTGCCTTTTCCCAATCTATGAACTTAATAAGCCCAAAATGATTCGTATAACTCCGCTGTAAGCTGCTTGCTATAAACATACTTGATGTGCTCTTCAAAAAATGATCGTTCAAGATTGTTTTCTGGTTCATCAAAAAGCTTGTTGTGAATGCGCTCAACATCTTTGATGTATTTACGTTTATGGCTAATCATCAAAATTTTGTTCACTTTGTTTTCTTCGACAATCGCAGTTTTGTAGCGGCGGATAATGTCTAAACGATACGGGATTGTTTTTGAAGAACACTCAATCTCAAGACCTATTAACTCTTCACCATTATAAACAATGGCATCTAAGCGGCGCTTGCGCCCTGTTCCATCTTTGCTTTGCTCTGATTCGTTAATAAAGAACTGATACTCTCCAGACTTAACACCTCTAGCAACAAGGTACTGAACCATTAAATCATGGTTTAATTCTTTTTTAGGAAAACTGGAAGACTTAACTCCATATTTGAAGTTTTGCTGATGGAAGTCTTCCAACAGGCGCAACCCTGCTGGTTTTAATATAAATACCCGCTTATCTCGGCAAGAATAAACTGGCACTTCAGCGACAGCCCCCTCATTTACATATCGACGAAGCATTCTATTCACGACAGAACGGTCAAGCCCCCACAGTGCGACTAATACCGATGGGCTGGTATATCCCCAACGGAGTAACCAATCAAGCATACAGTACAATTTTGCTTGATGCCTTGCTTGTGTTGATTTCGACTGAATGTATCTCGATAAGATACCTCGTTCATATACTGTGATCATAAAACATTCCTTTGCTTCTTTTTTTATTTAATTAAGTAACAGCAAGGTATGCGAATTACCTTAAATTAGGACACCTGAGACTGATTTTTTGCAGGCAATCAGAAGAAGGTAAGAGAAACTAGCGTTTTAAACAGAACAAGAAAGAGGACAATCACTAACTCCTTGTTTCCATTGATACATCAACTACAACTGCGGCATTGATTCCATCACTGACGTTACCGATTAGCGCGACACACTTACGGTAGCCAATTAATCACGGCTAACATAAACTTAAATTGGATTGCTAAACAAATGGGTCATAGCAGCATTAAAATGTTAGAGAAGCACTATGGCCGTTGGATGGAATCTGAGATACCAGATATGGCTGCACAAGTGTCAAAGAAGCTAAAACAGAAACTAGCTTAATGATCCAATAGTGAACCATCAGAAATAAGAAAGCCCGTAACTCATTGAGTTACGGGCTTTTTATTTGGTGCGGATGGGGGGACTTGAACCCCCACGCCCGAAAGCACTACCCCCTCAAGGTAGCGTGTCTACCAATTCCACCACATCCGCATTTTTTAAGCTATTGCTTAGCGTTAAGTCTTAAAGCTAACTTGAGGAAAGAGAGCAACTTAACAATTTAAACTAAATTAATTTGGTACGTCAGAGCTTTGCTCTTTTGTAGATGTTACCGGAACATCTTCTTCAACTGGCGTCACAGTTTCAACAGCTGGAGCGGCTTCTAAATTTTCCCACTCGTCAGTCTTTTTGATTTGACCGGCAGTTAAGTTACCTAAAACAATACTTAACACGAAGAAGATCGTTGCTAAAGTTGTTGTCGTTTTCGTCATAAAGTTACCGGCTCCTGAAGAACCAAAAACAGTAGACGATGCGCCTGCACCAAATGATGAGCCCATGTCAGCGCCTTTACCTTGCTGGATCAAAACCATACCAACAAGCGCTAACGCTACAATTAAATACACTACTAATAAAATTTCGTACATCTTATACGGTCCCTTTTGCACTATTGCAGATAGCAGTGAATGATTCTGCTTTTAAACTTGCGCCACCAATTAGGCCGCCGTCTATATCTGTTTGTGCAAATAATAATTCGCTATTTTTTTCATTAACGCTACCACCATATAAGATGGTTAGCCCTTGTGCTAAATCGCTGTCTAGTGAAGCAATTTTGTCACGGATAAATTTGTGAACACTTTGTGCCTGTTCAGGCGATGCAGTCTTACCTGTGCCTATAGCCCAAACGGGCTCATATGCTATCACAGATTCTTTCAGTGCTGCTACACCTAATTTATTAATTACTGCGTCAATCTGCGCAGCAACTACCTGTTCTGTTTGCCCGTTTTCTTGCTCTATTTCGCTCTCTCCAACACATAAAATAGGCGTTAAACCTACTTGTTGTGCGCGAGCAAATTTTGCCGCTACGGTGTCGTTGCTTTCTTTATATATACTGCGGCGTTCTGAGTGACCAACCAGTACATATGTTGCACCTAATTGCTTAATTAGCTGGGCATCTACTTCACCAGTAAAGGCACCTGGCGTATTCTCTGAAACAGTTTGTGTCCCAGTAGTTACACCACTGGCGACCATTGCTGGTATCAGTGGAAACGGAGGAAATAAAACAATGCTTACTTCAGAAGATTTAACATCGTTAATAGCATCAGACAGTTGTTCAACGAGTTCTAATGAACCATTCATTTTCCAGTTGCCTGCGACCATCGCCTTGCGTGTTGCCATTTTTCCACTCCACATTAGAAAGCGGGCGAGATATTAACTCGACTCGCCCAAAGTTACAAGAGGTTATTGTTATCAATCAGTTTGTTTGCTCATAGATTCGACAACCGCTGCTATTTTTTGTGCGCTATCGATAACTATTTTTTCTTGTTCTGCTTCAACCATCACCCGTACAACAGGTTCAGTACCTGATTTACGCAACAATACGCGCCCTTTATCTGCTAAGCTTTGCTCTACTTCAGCAACTGCAGCAAGTACTTCTGGTGCTTGAGTTGGATCGGTACCGGCAGTATATCGCACGTTAATCATTTTCATTGGGTACTTAGTAAATCCAGCGCCTAAATCTTGAAGTGTACGGTTTTGAGCCACCATAGCAGCAAGCACTTGTAAGCTTGAAATAATGCCATCGCCAGTGCTAATTAAGTCTAAATTTAAAACATGGCCTGAGCTCTCACCACCAATTTTCCAACCTTTTTGCTGCAGTAGTTCCATCACATAACGGTCACCCACTTTGCTACGAGCAAAAGCAATATTTTTTGCTTTTAAGGCATTTTCTAGACCCATATTAGACATGACAGTACCAACAACCCCTCCTAAGTTGTCATCTTGGGCAGCTTGGCAGGCAATAATGTAAACTAAATCATCACCATCAAACACGCGGCCATTATGGTCTACCATCATTACACGGTCGCCATCGCCATCATAGGCAATACCTACATCCGCTTTATGCTCAAGTACTTTACGCTTTAGTGTATCTACGTGAGTTGCGCCACATTCATGGTTAATATTTACCCCATTAGGCTCACACGCATGGGTGATTACCTCAGCGCCAAGCTCTCGCATAACTGAAGGCGCTATGTGATACGTTGCACCGTTGGCACAATCTAGGACTATTTTTAGCCCCTCAAGTGATAAACCTTGTGGAAACTGACTTTTACAAAATTCAATATAGCGGCCATCAGCGCTTGATAGGCGTGTTGCTTTACCTAGCTTATCAGAGGCAACACATGTCATTGGTTCATCAAGCATGGATTCTATTTGCAGCTCTACAACATCATCTAGCTTTAAGCCTTGGCCATTAAAAAACTTAATGCCGTTATCGTAATAAGGATTATGAGATGCGCTAATCACAATACCCGCTTCTGCGCGAAACGTTTGCGCTAAATATGCAACGGCAGGCGTTGGCATAGGACCGAGTAAAATAACATCAATACCGGCTGCAATTAAACCAGACTCCAATGCAGTTTCAAGCATATAACCAGAAATACGAGTATCTTTACCAATAATGACTTTTTTTGTGCCATGTTGTGATAATACGCGCCCTGCAGCCCAGCCTAATTTCATTGCAAATTCTGGGTTAATAGGCCCTTGCCCAACTAGACCACGCACACCGTCTGTGCCAAAATATTTTCTTTCTTGCATTAAAGTACTCCTTGTTTGCAGGCTTGATATACGCCAAGCACATCTGCGGTTTCTTTTACATCATGCACACGAATAATATGCGCACCGTTTTGTGCTGCTATTAATGCGCCAGCTAAACTACCAGCTAATCTATTTTCTGTATCTCTGTTGAGTAAATTACCAATCATTGACTTACGTGATAACCCCGCCAGCAGCGGTAAGCCAAACTGGGCAAAGTCATTAAATTGAGCCAATATTTGATAATTGTGTTTAAGTGTTTTTCCAAAGCCAAAACCAGGGTCTAATATTAATTGGCTTTGTTTTATACCAGCAGTTTCGCATGCAGTGATTCGCTGGTTAAAAAAGTCATTTATCTCGCTTGCTAAATCATTATAGTGAGGGTTGTTTTGCATACTTCGCGGTTGTCCTTGCATATGCATTAAGCACACGACCACGTCAGGATAGTGAGCAACCACCTCTAATGCACCAGGTTCTTGTAATGCTCGCACATCATTAACAATATCCGCACCAGCTTCAATGGCTTGACGCATGACTTCGGCTTTACTGGTATCGATTGAAATAACGCAATCACTTTCCTCACGTATAGCCTTAATAATCGGAATTACGCGCTGTAGTTCGTCTTCAAGGCTAACATCGGGGGCACCTGGGCGTGTTGATTCGCCGCCAATATCTAGAATAGTCGCGCCATCATCAAGTAATTGCATCGCATGATTTAGCGCAGCTGTCGTATTAAAAAACTGGCCACCATCCGAAAATGAATCAGGAGTAACGTTTACTATTCCCATAATAATGGGCTCGCTGAGATCAAGCGTTCGACCACGCGCAAGGTTAATTTTATTATTCATCGCTAACCTTAAAATGTGTTTGTTGAGTGTAATTTGGGTTAATCACAGCAAACTGGTACAAAAAAGCCCCGAACTTCGGGGCTTTTGGATACGTTATTTTAACGATTATTCAGCTTTATCATCAAGGTTTGTTTCATCTTTTTTAGACTCATCTTTTTTAGAGTCGTCGTTTTTAGATTCGCTAGTTGGTTTTTGGATTTCATCAACTGCTTTATCTTTAGAAACATCTTCTTTTTCTGGTTTAGCTTCATGACGGTCATGCGCATCACGTGGTTCACGTACTGGCTGACGCGCCATTAAATCATCAATTTGTTTCGCATCGATAGTTTCATACTTCATCAGTGCATCTTTCATGGCATGCAAAATATCTATATTTTCTTTCAATATTGATTCTGCACGTTGATAGTTGCGGTCTGAGAACAAGCGTACTTCTGTATCAATTACTTTGGCTGTTTCATCCGACATGCTCATAGAACGACCACCGCCGCCACCCATGTACATTTCGTTTTGATCTTCAGCATAAAGTAATGGACCTAACTTTTCGCTTAAGCCCCATTGTGTAACCATTTTGCGAGCAATGTCAGTTGCACGTTCGATATCGTTACTTGCACCGGTAGTTACTTTGTCTTCACCATAAATAATGGCTTCAGCAATACGGCCACCATAGAGGCTAGAAATCATAGATTCAAGCAGTTCTTTAGAATGGCTAACACGGTCTTGCTCTGGTAAATACATTGTCACACCTAGCGCACGGCCACGTGGAATAATAGATACTTTATAAACCGGATCGTGCTCAGGCACCATACGACCTACAATGGCATGACCTGCTTCATGGTAAGCCGTCATTTCTTTTTCTTGCTCGCTCATCACCATGGTCTTACGTTCAGCACCCATCATGATTTTATCTTTTGCAGCGTCAAATTCAGCCATACTAACAACACGCTTATTACCACGAGCTGCATAAAGAGCGGCCTCATTCACTAAATTAGCAAGATCAGCCCCTGAGAAACCAGGTGTACCACGTGCAATCACTGCTGCTTCAACGTTATCACCTAAAGGTACTTTACGCATGTGTACTTTTAGGATTTGTTCACGACCACGAATATCTGGTAAACCAACTACAACTTGACGGTCAAAACGACCAGGACGAAGTAATGCTGGGTCTAAAACATCAGGGCGGTTAGTCGCAGCAATAACGATAATACCTTCATTACCTTCAAAGCCATCCATTTCAACTAGCATTTGGTTAAGCGTTTGCTCACGTTCATCGTGACCGCCGCCCATACCTGCGCCACGTTTACGCCCTACCGCATCGATTTCATCAATGAAAATGATACAGGGTGCTGCTTTTTTAGCTTGTTCGAACATGTCACGTACACGTGATGCACCTACACCCACAAACATTTCAACAAAATCAGAACCTGAAATAGTAAAGAATGGCACTTTTGCTTCACCAGCAACCGCCTTCGCAAGCAAGGTTTTACCCGTACCAGGAGGGCCAACCATAAGTACGCCCTTAGGAATGCTGCCACCTAATTTTTGGAACTTAGAGGGGTCGCGTAAAAAGTCCACCAGCTCGGTTACATCGTCTTTGGCTTCATCACAGCCAGCTACATCAGCAAAAGTCGTTTTGACTTGATCTTCACTCATTAAGCGGGCCTTACTCTTACCAAATGACATGGCGCCTTTGCCACCGCCACCTTGCATCTGACGCATGAAGAAAATCCACACACCAATTAGCAGAATCATAGGGAACCAAGAAATGAAAATACTTGCTAAAAACGATTGTTCCTCAGGTTTTACACCTTTGACATTTACATCGCTTTTTAACAAATCATTTAAAATATCTTTATCATAGATCGGCATAATCGTTTGAAAACGCTCGCCGCTATTTTTTATGCCAGTAATTGTGCCACTGCCACTTTCAATAGACACTTCTTGTATAGAGCCACTGCGGGCATCTTTAACAAATTGACTGTAACTTGTTTGACGATCAACTTGATCGCCGCCATTAAAGCTCTGAAATACTGACATAAGCACAACTGCAATAACCAGCCAGAGTATTAGATTTTTCGCCATATCGCTCAAGGGGTTAACCTCTTGTATCCAATTAATTTAAATTCAACTAAACGCCAAGCAACTGTACTACAGTTTGTATCCAGTCGCTACTATATATACTTCCCGAGAACGGGGACGCGAGGCATCCGGTTTACGTATCTTCACTGCTTTAAAACTATTACGTACATCTTGCAAATATTGATCAAAGCCTTCACCTTGGAATACTTTAACAATAAACGCGCCATTTTTCTTTAAAACTTGGTGGCACATATCAAGTGCAAGCTCAACTAAGTACATGCTACCCGCCTGATCAACCGAGTTATTACCACTCATGTTAGGTGCCATATCAGACAATACCACATCTACATTTTTACCATCAATGCGTTTTAACAATGCATCAAGTACGGCCTCTTCACGAAAGTCACCTTGTAAAAAGTCAACACCCGCTAATGAATCCATAGGTAAAATATCACACGCAACCACTTGGCCTTTGTCACCTACTTTTTCTGCTAAGTATTGTGACCAACTCCCTGGGGCTGCGCCTAAATCAACCACTGTCATTGCTGGACGCAATAATTTATCTCTGTTTTGGATTTCGTCTAATTTGAAAACAGCTCGAGAGCGCCAGCCTTTTTTTGCGCTTCTTGAACATATTTATCATCAAAATGTTCTTTAAGCCAACGCTGTGAACTGGCTGACTGTTTTTTATTTGTCATAAATTAACACGCAACTAATTAGTAATATTCTCTAGATGGCGTTAGAATACCCTTAATTCAAGCCATATTCAGCAAAATTTGTAATATCATGACATTATCAAACAAACAAAAGCAGTTTTTAAAAGGTCAGGCACATAGCCTTAAGCCTGTAGTTTTACTAGGTTCTAACGGTTTAACCGAAGGCGTAGTAGTTGAAATCCAAAGCGCATTAGAAATTCACGAATTAATTAAAGTGAAAGTGCCAACTGACGATCGTGAAACCAAAAAGCTTATTTTTGATGCCATAGTTCGCGAAACAGGAGCTACTAAACTACAAACAATCGGCCATACGATTGTGCTTTACCGTCAAAGCCCTGAGAAAAAATTCAGTTACCTCGCGGCTAACAACCCGTTATAAATGATACAAAAAAACCAGCCGTGGCTGGTTTTTTTATATAGAATTAAAAATTCATTATTCGCAACTTTGCTCTGTAGTTACCATCCTCAAACTTACTCAGCAAATAATAGTGACCGAACTGCCCCTCATTCATATTTTCAATAGTTTGGTTACTCAATAACGAAGCCAATTGCGGTGTGGTATTACTATGCCCTACAACCACCACAACACCATTTTGTGCTAACAACTGATTTTTCAATGTCGTTAAATCAGCAGCATTATAAGTTATAACTATAACATTAAAATACCTAGCTAAAGGCGCTGCAGTACTTAATGTTCGGTTATAGTTACTACTGTATAACGTAATGTCTGGGTGGGCTTTAACTAGCGAAACCAAATACTCAGCACGTGCTTGCCCTCGCTCTGTTAAAAATGGATCATTGCCTGTTTGTTTTTCACTATGGCGAAACAAATAAAGCTGTTCAGGCGCAGAAAAAGCAGGGTGGCACAGCAGTAATAGTAATACTGCCCATGCTGACTTTATCAATGTACTCATTGTTTTTTACCTCGTTTGTATGCCAATAAACGGTCTATGAACTCTGTAGTAAGCTCATTAATTAGCCCAGTTTCTGCATTTAAAATTAAACTAAACCCTACATTTAAGTGCGGAAAAACCACTAAATCACTGCGGTACCCTTGTACCCAGCCGCTATGATAATAAAGCGTTTCATCATCATAGTCATACACGCGCCAACCTAGCCCATAGTAGGCTTCGTTCATATGCTCTCGCCAGACTCGTCGGTAACGTTCTTTTTTGGTATGCGTGTATGGCCGTGTTTGGGTAGCTAGTGCGTCTAGTGATAATACTGCTGGATATTGCCCTAATTGCGCATTTAACCAAATAGCCATATCTGACGCACTGGCGTTAACCCCTGCCGCGGGTGCTACTTTGTAATAGTTCTTTTTTAAACGGGCGCTATACCAACGCTTTTTGCCACGCACATGAGGGTGTGCATAGTTATTATCTTGCACCATGGCATCATAACCTAAACTAGCATCATTCATTTCTAAAGGGGTAAAAAACGCGTCATTAAGCCACTGGGTATAGGTTTTTTTAGTACTTTGTAAAATCACATCATCTATTAAGCTAAACATCACGTTTTGATAACCATAACAATCACCAGGGTCACAAATAGGTTTGACACTTAATAGCTTTTCAACAATATCCTCATAGCCCATTCGCGATTCGATTAAGTTATCGTAAGCGTTGGGCACTAACCCACTAGAATGGCTTAGAATATGAAAGACTTTTAAATCATCTTTATAGTCAGTTTGCTTAAAATCAGCTAAGTAGTGACTAACAGGTAAATAAAGGTCGAGTAACTGTTCATTTGCGAGTTTAGCCGCTAACGACCCTGCAAATGTTTTCGATACGGAGGCTAAACGAAATCGAGTGTGCGGGTTGATTTTTTGCCCACCGCGCACCTTTGTATTGCCCATAGTATGGATGAAGTCACGCGCTTGTGAGTTGACAATGGATAGCGCCCCTCCTGGGATTTTTTTTATTTTTAGTTTTTTTCTGTATAGCGTCCATAACTTTTAACAAATGCTTCCCAATCAGGATCTGTGCTTGCGCTCGCCTGTAAATGCGTCCCGATAAGGAGCACGGCAAAAAAGTAAAAGGGTAAGGTGTTAAAATACTTCATTCTTAGCTAATTTTTCTTTTTTAGTCATAATCGACCGTTATAATATCATGAACTTTTACTCGGACTAACGTACAATATGTCCGATTAATGGCTTTTGAGTGGATGTAAAATATTTATGCGTTTTTTAGTTGTATCACTTTTTATAATATCAGCGTCAGGTTGTGCTGTCGTTAAACAACCCGCAGAACCTTTAGTTATGCCTGCAAAGCCTATGCTCAAGAGCCAAACTTACCAGTTAAAGTATGAAGCTGAGCATGCTTCACCAAAAGTGAAGTCGGTGCAATTACCCGCCCACAACGTGAAAAAAATCAAACTGTTAGAGTAATCGTAGACCGTGCAAGTGTTACCGACACTTTGGTCTCTCAAATAAGCCAAGCCTTAATTGATAAACAGCTTAAGGTGACCACTAGCGAGAATAGCGATTATACGTTAGCAATTCATCAAGTTGATCTAGAATTTATAGATGACGCTAAGTACACCCTAGCGCAACCAGAAAAACCATATTCATTATTTTCAAAAGTAGCCCAGCAATTTCCCTCGCAACAATGCGCCAATATATTAGCCCAAGTTAGTATGCGACTTACTCACAAAGCATCGGGCGATGTGGTGTGGTTTGCTAAATCATCAATTGATAGTGCAAGCTTCCATCGTGAACCCCTTGTTTATAGCTTTAGCGAAGAAAAGAAGATCACTAATGAGCTGGAAGTTGTTGCATTTATACATATGCACAACACCGAGCAGGCTCGCCTAAAGCGAGCTGAACTTAATAGTGAAGTAACGGCCCCTGCGTATAAAACCATTACGAAACTGAGTCGTTTAACTAAATTAAATGGCCCATGTACACGCACCGAAATAAGTGCCCTCACTCCCATGATGCAATTTTACTTAAGCAGTATTCTTATTGATAAAATTAAAGTTCAGTAGTTGTTAGGACGAACGCTACATTTTTTTACAGATTTAGCCAAGAGTTTGACAATATACTAGGGTCTGTTGACCTTTCTAGGTTAAATTTGCAGCAGCCTGTTTGGTATTCAGGCAAGGCAGAGCCTATGTGGTGTGGTTATTCCCCATAAATAGGCGATAACGCAGCATCAATACCAAACAGGCGCTGCCCGAAGGGTTCTGTCTAGGGGCGATTTACTCTTTGTTGCCTACATGGATGTAGGTAAGGGGCGTGAGCAGGACGCGAAAGCTTTACTCGGTTTTGACTTAGCCCACTAGGTTACAAACCTCGCGCCGCGATTAAACCGCCCCTAGCTTGAATAAATATTAATCCGCAAAGGTCAACAGACCCTTGCCTCTTTAGCAAACTCTAATTAAGGTTCCAAGGATGACGTATACTTCTCTTAAACAGTCTTTTGGTTGTGCGGCCTTATTAGTTGCCGCTATTTTTAGTGCCCAAAGCAGCGCCAGTAATCGTTACTATGCCGATAACACTTTGGAACCCACCACTGGGTTTGCCTGGGATTGGAGCGCTGGCGCAGGTTATTACATTGAAGACTCTTATTTAGTTGGCATGAACTCCTATGATGTTGGTGCAGAACTAGATTTGAGTATTGCAGTTTCTTACGATAATTTTTATCTAGATTTTGACCATAATCAGCTCAGCGGTGGACTTGTTTTAGGCTATAGCTTAATTAACAAATATGATTGGGGCCTTGATTTATTAGGTACCAATATTCAAGCGGGGTTCGATGAGCAAGGTTTAGGCTTTTATAACGACGGGGTAATTGATCCACTGCGTGGTATAAAAAAGCGTAACTATGATTTTGATACCGGCCTGCGATTAACACGCCGATTTGAAAACTCACAAGTTTCTCTTGAATACTTACATGATATAAGCGGTGCTCATAATGGTTGGGTCGCCAATGTGTTTTTCAGTCATATTCAACCTTGGCGCAATTGGGAGTTTCGCTCTGGTATTGGTCTAAGTTCCTATTCTGCTGATTTTACAAACTATTATTTTGGTATTGATAGCGATGAAGCAAACGCAGCCCGCCCTATTTATAATACCGATGCTAGTACCAGTATTATGTTTGAATTTCATGCTGAATATCCAATTAATCAGGATTGGGTCTTTTTAGCGGGCTGGTTAACCACATGGTTTTCAAAAGAAATTGATGACAGCCCAATTATTTCTCAAGGATATCAACACAAAGCCAAGGTAGGCCTGCGTTATGTACTCTAGATTTTTTTACTGTTTGTTGTTTACATACTCAGGCTCTTTGCTTGCAACCACAACACAACCTCCCATTGAGCTTACTGCCGTTCCGGATACCTGTGTCGCCTTACGTGAAGGACGCCACTGTTACGCCGATGTAGTCTTGTCATGGCAACAACCAGAAGTTGGAAATTACTGTTTACGCGATGCGACTTCAAAGTACATTATGCAGTGCTGGCTTAAACAGCGACAAGGCTCATTTAATTATGCTTTTGACTCAACACAAAGCATTTCATTTGAGTTATTTGATAGTAATACATCAAAAGTTATTGCTGTAAGCGAAGTAAAACTACAATGGGTGTATCAAAATAGGCAAAAAAAACGGCGCTGGCGATTATTTTAAATCAGCCACTATCATAAACATTTTACTAGCTAAAACATCACTTTAGGTATAAGAAGAAAGCTTATGGATAATTACGGTACTATTTTACTGGTTGAAGATGATATCTCTCTTGCACAATGGGTGACTGAGTATTTAACTGAGCAAGGTTATATTGTGCATGTATGTCATCGTGGTGATGAGGTCGTAAGCCAAGTAAAGCATTTAAACCCACAGCTTATTTTGTTAGATATTATGTTACCAGGACTTGATGGTATTAGTGTATGCCGTGAGCTACGTAGCTTTTATAAAGCGCCTATAATTATGCTCACCGCACGAGATGAAGAAATGGATGAGGTCATTGGACTTGAAGTCGGTGCCACCGATTACATTATAAAACCTGTTCGCCCTCGTTCATTGCTTGCCCGTATTAAGTCAGCTTTACGTTACAGCAACGACATACCTAAAACTGATGCTCAAGCGAGTATGATCAATATTGGTCAATTAAGTATTAATACCGAATCTCGCAACGTTACACTCAACCAGCAAGATGTGAACATTTCAAGCGCAGAGTATTTATTACTGCACTATTTAGCCAGCAATGCCGGGCAAGTTGTATCGCGTGATGCGGTATTTAAAGCAACCAAAGGTAGGGAGTATGACGGCCTAGATAGAAGCGTTGATGTGCTGATCTCTGCTTTGCGTAAAAAGTTTAACGATGATCCGCAAAAACCTGAAAAAATAAAAACTATTTGGGGGCGTGGCTACTTGTTCGTGATAACTGCATGGTAACTTACAAAATTTGACTCTATACAAATAACAAGCCCTGTAATATTGAAGATTATTTTAAACATGCGCTATTAATATGGAATAGCATCAATGAAAAAGTTTTATATTTCACTACTGGGCAGTGCGCTGCTTTCAATTATTGTTTTAGGTTGGCTTATTGATGCATTTAGCCAACAAACACGAGCGCCACTAGATGAGTTTGGCGTACAAAGTCAAATTATTGTCGGTTTAAGTAAACAACTCATGGCAATAAACCCACAGGCACGCCCAGAACAGGTAACTCAATTAGCCAAAGATTTTAATCTGACTCTTAACTACAAATTAAACCAGTCGCTCGCATTACCACCAGCCCTATTAGATAAAATGCAAACCCAAGGCGGGTTAATACTCGAGGACGAGCAAGGCTTTTACATGCTCTACACTAATGATGCATTAAGCCCGTATCATTTAACCATGCGTCTAGATAAGCCTTATGAGAGCACACAACGAAACGACATAATTTTAACTTTGTTATTTTATACTGGCTTATGTGTTTTTATGGGCTTTATTATTACCCCTTTAGCAAAACGCCTCACAGTATTAAATGATGCGGCAAAACAGTTCGCATCCGGTAATGTTAAAGCCCGAATTAAGCCCTCTCGCTTTACCTATATAAAAGATGTGGAACTGACCTTTAACCGCATGGCAAGTCAAATTGAAAAGTTGGTTGCTGAAAATAAACTGATGGCCTCAAGTCTATCCCATGATATTAGAACCCCAATAGCCTGCTTACGCTTTGGTGTTGACGCTGCACTTGATAGCTATGATGAAAGTAAAATAAAGCATTACTTAACCCGCATGGAAACCGATTTGGACCATATGGAGTCAATGTTAAAAAGCTATTTAGCGTTTGCTACTTTAGAACAGAATGCCAATAAACTTACTTACTCATCAGCAAACCTTAAACAATACCTCAGTGATATTGTGTTACAGCTTGAACCACGAGTAACCGCACGCTCGCTTAATATTTCCTTAGAGTGCGATGATCATACTATTTTTGCTGACTTACATTGGCTAGCAAGAGCGATCGCTAATTTAATTAATAATGCCTGCGATTTTGCACATCATCACATTAAAGTAACCGCCTCGCTACAAGAGCACACTCTAGTCATCAGTATTGCCGATGATGGCCCAGGAATAGCTCAAGAAAACAATCATAAAGTATTTAGCCCGTTCTTCCGTGAGCGCAGCCACCGTAATCGCAGTGACAACAGTTACGGGCTAGGATTGGCTATCGTTGCCAAAGTAGCCGATTGGCATCATGGCTCGGTAAAAGTGAGTAAAAGTGAGCACCTTGGTGGGGCCTGCTTTACGCTTACGATTGCGCGGTTTAGATATTAATCAAACAAGTACCATCCGTTCTAACTAACGCAATATAATTAAAGAAATCGTGCTATTTGTAATCAAAAAATGCACGTGTTATTTATATCTGAAAATAAAACGCAATAATTGTGCGACTAAGTCAAATAAGCACTTTTTATTTTTTTACAATTCCAGTAGATTGTCACGGCGTCGAAAAAATAGAGAAGCAAAATAATATGAGTGCAGTAAGAGGTGAGTTTAGCTCCCGCTTTGGTTTTATAATGGCTGCGGCAGGATCTGCTGTTGGGCTTGGTAATATTTGGGGTTTCCCGACACAAACAGCAAGTAATGGCGGGGCTGCTTTTTTAGTCGCGTACTTAGTACTGGCCTTCTTTTTAGCCTATCCGGCTTTAATGGCAGAGCTGATGATAGGTCGTCATGGACAAGCTAATGCAGTTTCTTCACTAACTAAATTAACCACTAAACCTTGGCAAAAGCAGTTTGCCTTTGCTGTTGGCTTTGGCGGGATTTTATGTGCTGGCTTTATACTAAGCTTTTATGCGATTGTCGCTGGTTGGATGTTAAGTGCGACTTTAGAGCCGGTTACTACACTCATAGGCGCAGATGCGGCATCTTCTTGGCTAAGTGAACAGTCACTTACACGTAATATTCTTTTTACTGTAGTATTTATTATTTTAACCGTTGCTATTATTAGCCGCGGTGTTGAAAACGGTATTGAAAAATGGTCAAAACGTTTAATGCCTGCTTTGCTCGGTATTTTGTTTGCTTTAATTGCCTATGTAATGACTCAAGAAGGCGCTATTGAGGGATTGAAAGCTTATCTAGTCCCTGACTTTTCTTCTATTTTTGATCCCACTTTATTGGTTAGTGCACTAGGACAAGCCTTCTTTTCATTGTCACTGGGCACCAGTGTAATGATTATCTATGGCTCATATATCAGTAAAAAAGAAAACCTCGTTTCTTTGGGTGCTTATGTTACGCTTATTGATGTATTTATTGCGTTTGTAGCAGGTTTACTGATTATCCCCGCGATGTATGTTGCACAGGCCCAAGGTGTTGAAATATTCTCGTCAACAACAGGTAAACTACTTTCAGAAGACACCTTAGTATTTCAGGTTTTACCCGCCTTATTTGAGGGTATGGGTGGTGTAGGTTTATTTGTTGGCTTTGCTTTTTTTGCCTTAATGAGTATTGCCGCGCTGACCTCGTCAATTTCAATGCTCGAAGCGCCGGTATCTTACACTGTAGAGCGTTTTGCAATGAAGCGTGTGCAAGCAACATGGCTAATAGGTGCTTTAATTGCCATTGTTAGCATTACCATAGTGTGCAACTTAGGCACATTATTTGGTTTAGTGATCACCTTAACAACTAAAGTAGCGCAACCGTTATTAGGACTTATGTGTTGTATTTTTGTAGGGTGGATCTGGTACAGGTCATCACTACTCAAAGCAATCCAGCAAGGTAACCCTGAAGTACATAACACCTTATTTTGGAAAATATGGCCTTGGTACACTAAATTTGTATGCCCTATCGCCATTAGCCTGGTATTTTTACATTCTTTATTGAGCTGATAACAAAATAAAAAAGGCCCACAAATGTGGGCCTTTTTTATTAAGAATTACCTACAGCTTTAAAATCATATCTTGATGGGGTATACCATCTTCTAGGTATTCATTACCAACGCACTCAAAACCAAATGAGCGATAAAAATTTAGTAGGTAGGTTTGTGCGCCTATATAAATATCACGAGTAGGCCACTGAGTCCTACAACAGGCAATAGCCTGGCTAACTAACTCTTTCCCTAAACCAGAGCTGCGCTGTGATTGAGCAACTAAAACGCGCCCTATCGCACTATACTGTGCATCTTTTTCATAACAACGGGCATAGGCATTTACTGTTTGCCTATTGAGTGAATACAAGTGGCGAGTAGCATCTGCAATATCCACATCATCAAGTTCGGGGTAAGGACACGCTTGTTCTACAACAAATACGTCAACACGTTCACGCATTATTGCAAACAGGGTTTGGGAGTCGAGCGCAGAGAATGGCTCACATTTAAACGCCATTTAAACACCTTTTATTATTACAGGGCCTTACTAAAGGCCCGATAATCTTATTAAGCAAATAATCGCTCTAACTGATCACATAACTGAGATAAGTTAACATGATCATGCTCGATAGTTAAATCGACATAACCGTCACTTCTAAATGCTCTGTCTAACTCAATCAGTACATGCGTTTTATGCGCTTCAGGAATAAACGACAGTTCGATTTCTTTTATTCCAAATAAGCTGCGACTATTTGGTTGATATTCAAGCTCTTGATAACACCCAGACACAGATTGAAAAGTAGATGCACGTAAATGCCCTTGCTCTACATCTGCTTTAACTAAACTAAATCCTAGCTTCTCCATTGCTTGCATACAGGTTTTAACTGCTTCATTCGGATAAATGTGCAAATGGTCTTTATCTGTTGGATCTAGTGCAAGGTCAATATCAAGCCCTGTTTCTAACCACACATAAGACTGGTTATAACCGGCATTAATTTCAGTAATTGGTGTTTCTGAATGCAAACGGGCTTCAAACGGGATAGTTTTAACTTCACCTGGCTCGACAGTACCAATGTCAGTAATGCGCCACTGATCAATAACATGATTAGTAAAGTAATCACCGTCTTCACTGGCCACTTTTACCCGGGTAACTAACATTAAATCCAAACCCGCAATTTCTTGACTCACATCACCTGCAGTAATAACAATTTGTGCATTGAATAGTTGGCCTGGCTGAAGATGCTCGGTTTCTAAAATGGTATCTACCTTGGCAGCACCAATGCCTACCGATGCTAAAATTTTTTTAAACATAGTTTCTCCTTAAGCTAAGCATACACTTGTTTGCTTACGCTTAAATTCCTTCGTTATGGCATCTTAACCACATTTAAAAGCGCTTGTCAGCGAAAAACTGCTATTTACATGCTGTTTACCATAAAACCGACCATTTATGTCTGTTTTTTGTACTTTACAGTCACTTTATACACGCATTACGGTGTTTTAGATATCAGGTGATAAATACTCATAATCAGCCAATTAGCTACAGTAAATAAGTAGATTAATTGTCAATAAGCATTGTTTTTCGCTACACTACAATGCCAAGTGCAGTGATACTAATAACTATGGAACTAATTTATTTTGCTACCGCCTTCGTCTGCGGTTTTGGTATATATCAGCTAAAATTACCGCCGCTTATCGGCTTTCTTATGGCCGGATTTATTCTTAATTTAGCGGGTTACAAAAGCACGGAGCTACTCGAAACGATTGCCTCTTTAGGGGTCACACTGCTGCTTTTTAGTATTGGCCTCAAACTTAAAATTGCTAACCTTATAAAACCTCAAGTGTGGGCTCCTGCCACCATACACATCATTTTAAGTAGCGCATTGTTTAGTGGCTTTATGTTGTTGCTTGGTGTATTTGCACTGCCGTTATTTGTTGATTTAAGCTGGCAAAGTGCGTTGTTAGTTGGCTTTGCTTTAAGTTTTTCGAGTACGGTGTTTGCTGTAAAAGTGCTTGAAGAACGCGGTGAAATGGCAAGTTTACATGGTAAAATAGCCATTGGTATTTTGGTTATGCAAGATATATTTGCAGTCATATTCTTAGCGGTCAGTACAGGTAAAGTACCGAACATTTGGGCCTTAGGATTAATTGTTGCGCTACCTTTGTTTCGCCCGATTATGTACTGGGTTTTAAACCGTTCTAAACACGGTGAGTTACTGCCGCTATTTGGCTTTTTCTTTGCGTTAGTAGCTGGGTACAATGCCTTTGAATTCGCAGGATTAAAAGGCGATTTAGGCGCATTGATCATTGGCATGATGTTCGCCCCCCACAAAAAAGCCGGTGAGCTGTCTAAGTCATTACTTAGCTTAAAAGATATATTATTGGTTGGCTTTTTCTTAAGTATTGGTTTAAGCGCAGAGCTTACTGCCCACTCTCTAGTCGTTGCCTTAATTTTAGTATTAGTTATTCCTGTTAAAACGCTGCTTTATTACATACTAACTAACTTATTTAAACTGCGTGCTCGTACCTCTTTGCTCACCGCATTTAGTTTGGCTAACTTTAGTGAATTTGGCTTAATTGTTTGTGCAGTTGCCGCATCTAGCGGTATGGTTACCTCAGAATGGCTCGCTGTTATCGCAATTGCCGTATCCATCACATTTGTGATTGCCTCCCCTTTAAACAAACGTTCTAACGAGCTGTACGTTAAAATTGAACGCCTCTTATTGAAGTTTGAAAGCAAGACCCGCTTAGCAGAAGAGCTTCCTGTAAACTTAAATGATACGAAAATAGTAATCTTTGGTATGGGTAGAATTGGCACCGGTGCCTATGAAACAATAAATGCAACCCACCCTGATGTGGTTGCAGGTATTGATATTAAACCTGAGGTGGTTGATAAACATATTAAACGTGGACGCAGAGTATTAATTGCGGATGCAACTGACCCTGATTTTTGGCAGCGTGTTAATCACTCTCATGTCGAAATGGTCATGTTAACTATGCCCAAACATATGCAAAATATTTTTGCCTTAGAGCAATTACAAGCATCAGGCTATAAAGGACAAGTAACAGCCATTGCTAACTACCCCGATCAGCAAAAAGAATTAGAAGATATGGGAATAGATTCTACATATAACTTTTACTTAGAGGCTGGTAGCGGTTTTGCAGAGCATGTAAAGCAAACCTTGTTTCCGTAATCGGGCTTAGATGCAAATAGATTGCATTTACATTCCTTTACATCTGAGTATTTTATTGGTGAAAAAATCAGGTAAAATGCCTGTGTTGGTTGAATAAAGCTAATACCTAAGTTTGTGTTTTATAAAAGACAAATAACGGACCCCTTGCTTTTAAGTGACCAATAAGATTCTCAAATTAGAGGGCCTACTCCCTCTATCAATAGGCTGTTACTTGCCCGTTACAGCCTATTTTATTTTCTTAAAACCCCTTACACTTATCCCCATTATTTAGAAAAGATGTCAGTAATGGATCCTCAACAACTAAAAGTAGCGATTAACACCATTATGCCATTTGGCAAGTATGCGGGACGCCCTTTACTTTTGCTGCCTGAGCCATATTTAGTGTGGTTTAAACAACAAGGCTTTCCTGATAGCAAGCTTGGCTCTCAGCTCGCTATGATGTACGAAGTGAAGCTTAATGGCTTAGAGCAAATGCTGATGCCATTACTAGAAAAAAATAGTAAATAAAATAGAACTTTTCTATAAATGGTCTGTCTATCTATTTGCTACTTGTTGATTTTTGGTTTGTCCCGTCCTGAAATAGGTTGACGGTTTTAATGAAAGACTTGGTGCGAAAGCGCCAGGTCTTTTTTATGCACTTGATTTGGTGTTTTCATATTCAAACTTAAGTGCGGTCGCATTTCATTGTATATAAATATCGATTCTTCAACGAGCTCTTTTAACTCTGCCATATTACGACATTTATACAGTAGAAACTCTTGTTTTAATATCCCGTTAATACGCTCAGCTAATGCGTTTTGATAACAGTCATATCCATCGGTCATAGATGGCCTAATTCCCTCCTTTAATAGCATACCTTGATATACTTCAGAGCAATATTGTAAACCTCTATCTGAATGATGAATAGCATCACGTTTATACACCCGCTGCTTAATCGTCATCTCTAACGCTTTGACTACATCAGTTGCCTTCATTTCATCACTGAGCTCATAACCCATTATTTTTCGACTATAAGCATCAGTGACTAACGACAGGTAATGCACGCCTTGCGATGACTTTACGTATGTAATGTCACTAACGAAGACTTCCTCGGCCGCAGTAGGTTTGTATTCTTTTAGTAAATTGGGATGCTTGTGCATCCAATGATTACTATTTGTTGTTTTAGTGTAATTTTTCTTTGGTTTTACAAGCAAGTCATGCTCTCTCAAATAGTCAAAAAAACAATCTCGGCCTAGTTTAATGTCACGCTCTTGCAGCTCTGGCTTTATCATCAGATAAAGTTTCTTCCCACCAATACGAGGCATGAATTGCCGCCAATACATCACTAACTCTTTGACTGGCTTCAACGCTTTATTCCGAGAATCTATTCTGCGCATAGCTTGATAGTAACCTTGTCGCGTTATGCCATATGCACGGCATAAAGGAGTAAGCTTTACTTGCTGGTTTTCTTTTGCGCGCGTGATAGCTCGGATATGTACTTTTTTCGCAAACCCGCTCCATATTCTTCATCCATAATATTAATCATTTCATCTTTGATTAAATCCTTTAGGCGTAACTCCTCTACCTCGCGCTCTAAACGTTTAATTTTTTGTGCTGGGGTTTCTTTTGATTTAGGCATGTTGGCTATATAAGTTGGTTTAGACCAATCTAATTTACCATGTTTTCGCAGCCATACCAGAACGGTGCTACGACCTTGAATACCGTAATGACTTTGCGCCTGTTTATATGTGAAGTCGCCTTTTTCTACTTGCTCAACAATGGATAATTTAAAGCCTAATGTATAATCTCGTTGAGTACGCTTAACGTCTTTAGTTTTAGTGGTTTTCATAAAATAAGTCCTAAATGTGTAAACACATTTCAGGACAAGACAGTTTTAAACCGCAAAAAAGCGCCTTCATGGCGCTTTTTTATTATTTGGGATTTAGGGTCTGGTGATCTTTCAAGGTTAAATTTGCAGCAGTCTGTTTGGTATTTAGGCAAGGCAGAGCCTATGTGGTGTGGTTATTCCCCATAAATAGGCGCTGCCCGAAGGGTTCTGCCTAGGGGCGATTTACTCTTTGTTGCTCGGTTTTTACTTAGCCCACTAGGTTACAAACCTCGCGCCGCGATTAAACTGCCCCTAGTTTGAACAAATTTTAATCCGCAAAGGTCAACAGACCCTAGTTGTTGAGGACAATAATAAACTTAACCCCACCCAGTGGCGAGTCTTCAATCTTACACTGCCCTCTATGCCAGCTAATAATTTTGTTTACAATTGCTAGCCCTAATCCAAACCCACCGGTTTTTTTATCACGACTTTTATCTAAACGGGTAAACGGCTTAAACACTCTCTCGCGCTCAGCATCCGCAATACCAGAGCCATCATCTTCAATCACCAAAAATAACTTCTCAGCGTTGGCGGTTAAACTAATATGCACAGTTTGCGTAGCATGTTTTAGTGCGTTACTAATTAAATTTTGTAGCACTCGCGACATAAAATGACTATCACATACGTAAATGAATTGACTCGGTAGCGTTGTTGTTAATTTAATAGGGGTATCAAAACTTACTTTATCGATATTGGCTTTAATTAATGCGACGATATCACAAGGGGCCAATTGTAAGCTTGGTTGCTGTGTATCTAAACGAGCATATTCCAACATTTCTGATACCAAGGATTCCAGCTCATGAATATCCATTTGCATATCAGATAAATAGTGCTGTGCTTTGATGTCCTGAGTTTTATCCTCTAACATCGCAATTGCAAACTTCAAACGCGCTAATGGTGTTCTAAACTCATGTGACACTGATGAGGTCAGTTCCTGTTGAGCACTCAGTAAAAACTCAATCCGCTGCTGCATTACTTGCAACGTATCAGTGATGGGTAAAAAAATGATTTAGAGCGGTCGCTTAATTGAAAATCTTGCGCGCCTCCGACGGCTTCACAGGCTTGGCTGAGCTTAGCAAAGTCTCGCCATAACAATAAGCTCCATAACCCTATCGGTAAGCTAATAATAAATAGCACCAATAAATAAGGTATTACAGTCCCAGTGTTTTTAGCTTTGACACCTACAGGACCTACTTGTAACAACTGAGAATTATTTAAAGTAACATACCAAACAATACGTTGCTGCTTATCATACAAGTAAAGGTAATTATTTTGAGCTAATTGTAATTGCTGCTCAGGAGGGAGAACTAAATCTTGCTGAGAGATAACTTGACTATCAAAATTATGCTTTAGCTGTTCAAGACCATCTGCCGTTTGAGAGAGCAGCCATAATGACTGCCCAAATTCATCATCTAACAAAACATGTTGCTCAGATTCATCATACGGCCAAAGCTGCTCTATAACACCACTGGCAATAAACAAAGAGGCAATAATATACACGTAAAGGCTTATAAATAGCTTCCCCATTAACCTAGCCTAATACCTTGCATTAATTACATGTCCCACGCATCTGATACAAATAAATAGCCTTGCCCCCACACCGTTTTAATACGGTATGGCTTATCACTATTATCACCAAGCTTCTTACGAATTCGAGATACACGTACATCAACAGTTCGATCGAGCCCGTCGTACTCACGTCCAATCATATGTTGGTGCACATGTTCTCGGCTGAGTACTTCTCCTGCATTTGAAGCTAATAACCACAGTAATTCAAACTCATGTGAGGTCAATACGATTTCTACACCGCTTAACTTTACAATACGACTGGTTTTATCTATTGATAAATCACCAAAATTAAGCTCCTCAATGGCTTTTACGCTAGGCTGTCCACGTCGCAATAATGCACTAATTCGAGCCAACAACACGCGCGGCTCCGCAGGTTTAATAACGTAATCGTCAGCCCCGAGCTCTAAGCCAATAACTTGATCAAAATCTTCGCCCTTTGCAGTAAGCATTAAAATAGGTAAGGTGTATTTGTCGCGCACTTGGCGGCACACGCTAAAGCCATCTTTTCCTGGCAGCATCACATCTAGAATGATTAAATCAACATCGTTTTCACTCAGGTAAGGAAACACTTCGTCTCCGCGGTCTAATACGTCAACTTCTAAGCCATTATGCTCAAGATAGTCTTTGGTTAATTGTTGCAACCCTAGGTCATCTTCAACAAGTAATATCTTTGGCATTTATTGCTCCTAAATTAAAAAAAGCTCCAAGGTGAGCGTAGCCGATGTTTCTTCTTCGCGTATGCAGTTTGCACTTCTACTTGCACACTCGCTAATGATACACCTGTAAGGGGATTAATCAGGGAGTATATGGTCTCCACCTGAACACGCGCTTTATAACTAAGTTGCCCTTTTTTTACCCCTTGCCAACATTTCAATTGAGTATCTTGCTGGTATAAACACACATCGATTGGCTCAGGCAATTGCCACTTAAATTTTAACTCAAGATCACAGAACTCTTGTTGTTCGGAAACCACACAGACTTTGGGTGATACGTTAAGTGAAGGGGCTTTTGCAACACTTGGGTTGCTAAAAAATGAAGCTGCAAACACAACCAACATAAAACACTTCATATTAAAATGTATGTTCGAATCCTATAAAGGCGGTCATTGAATAGTCATGTTCAAATAGCGGACTACTATCCATTGCTGAATAGTCATAATATGCTAAATGAAAACGAAGTGCGTTGGCTTTACCTACCGGCCAACGGGCGTCGATTTTAGCATAAGGTTGCCAGCTACTACCAACTTCTATTTTACCATATGAAAATTCTGCGCTGTTTAAGCCATAAAAGTAATTATTTAGTTTGGCTGATTTGTAGTTAACGCCTAACGTCGATTTAAGTTTTAACAACTTAAGATCAAAATGGTATTGCCATTGTAATGATCCTCTGTAGCTATTATAAACACTATTTACATCATGCAATAATTGCGCAGAAAATACCTGTTGTTGTTTTACAAAAACATAACTGACGCCAGCATCCAGTACTACTCGTCTTTTTTGAATATTATTAATATTAATCTGGCGCGGAGATTCAACATCTTGTGATTCTAATATTTCGTTATTAGACATTGTTGTGAGCGGGAATATATTTTGCGGGTGCCAATCAATAAAAAACCGTGATTCTGGGTTAATCTCAGACACAAAGCTAATGTTATGCGTATCACTTTGTATAAAAGAATAGCCTAAACGACCGTTATCAAAAAACCAATTTTGGCCATAATAAGCCACTTGTGGGACAACCACTAAAGGAATATTGTCTGCTCCATGTAAAGGATTACTGATCACCCCTACCCCTAAGCTGACACTCATTTTAAGTTCATCAGTAGTGATATTTTGCTGCGTCTGAGCAATCGCATTAGCGCTAAACAACACCAATAAAATGCATATTTTTATTCTCAGATGTAACGCCATGGAGTTATTCACTAGTTTATAAAGTGGCTTTGACCCTATAGTAGCAAGTAGTATAAGTACAAGCTCTAGAAGGTTACAATCATTAACAAATTTGATACAAACGGAACACGTTTACAAATTGGCGGCTATTTCAACTCGATTTCGACCATGAGTTTTAGCTAAATAAAGTGCTCTATCGGCCTTTTCTACTAATAAACAGCTCTTACTAAAAGGCTCCATTAAAGCAATACCAAAACTTGCTGAGATATTACGTTTATTATTGCTATCTTCTTTTTTACGAATGGTTAATTTAGCAATACTCAAACGCAACTGATTACAAAATGTCATCGCATCATTAATGCTATCAAAGTAACCCGTAATACAAAATTCCTCACCACCGTAACGGTAAGCATTATATTCATCTTGCACACTATTTTGCACTTTTTGAGCAACAAGCTTGAGAACCTCATCACCTTTTTGATGGCCAAAATCATCATTAAAACGTTTGAAGTGATCAATATCTAACATTATTAACACGGCTATCTTAGCTTGCTCATCTTGTGAAGATGCATGAAGGCAAAACTCAACTATATCGGTATCAAATTTACCGCGATTTAATAACCCCGTTAGCGAATCTTTATCAACCGCTTCTTGAGTCATAGTGAGGGCTTCTTTTAAATCTTTAATCTCATTATATGCTTGCGCTAATTTAGTTTGGAAACCACGGGCATAATCTTGCATTGCAATTGATTCGTCTGTTAAACGCTCTACACAAGAGAGAATTTCATTAAATGAGTTTATACTAGAGAGTGTTTTTAACTCATTTTGTGAGTCAACTAACGAGGTGGTAAAACTTTTTGAATATTGAATAGAATCACTCAAATCAAACTGTACTTGCTCTACCGTATTATGAAATCTTTCAGACATTTGTTGGAAAAACGCTAACTCTTCATCATTTATATATTTATCGAATATTTCCTGTGCACTTTGAGCAGAACACGTATTGTACTGACCGATAACTCTATCAAGCTCTGAATTTAGTTGTGGATTATCGCCCTGTACATAACAATACCAAATTGCATAATTAATCGGCGTTACCGCCATTTTGTACTTCACCATAAGCGGAATGGCTTTTTTTAAACACTGGGCAGAATGAGCAAGTGAGGCAGTATTATCCATAATCGAAACTCTCAGACATCACAACAAAGATGTTAATAAACACATAAGTATTAGTGCTTTATATTAACAGTTTTTTATCATTCAACAAGCCTATATTATGTTTTCCCCCATATTTTGAGCAATATTCCACAGCGCACTAATCGCAGGATCATTTAATTCTTTGTGTAATACCGCCAAGCCAATTTTAAACCCTTGTGGGGGCTCATCTTTACTATCCAAAATCTGAACTTTATCGTTTAAAGGGCTATTATCGAGAACAATTTTTGGGATCATGGCCACACCTAAGCCCAAACTCACCATAGATACCATAGCCTCATGCCCAGCTACTTGTGCATAGATTTTTCCCTGCACGTTATTTTTTCGCCACCACTGCTCCAACCTCTGTCGTGAAAACCCTTGTTCAGCAACAATAAATTCAAGCTCTGACCAATCAATAGTCTCGCTGTTATTAGCTAGTTTTTCTGTGATCGGACATTGAATAGTGGGCGCAATTAATACCAGTGGCGAATAACCAATATCTACAAATGCAATTTGTGCAGGTAATTTACTGGGTCTGGCTGCAATAGCCATGGATTCGTGACCGTCTAATACACGATTTATTGCCAGAGCAGGGTCGCCCGTATTTAAGGTGATTTCAATATGCTGATGCTGAGCCCTGAGCTGCTCTAAAATATGATGCAAAAAACTATAAGATGCGGTAACGGAGCAGTAAAGGCTCACATTGCCATAAATATGTTGTTGCGGTTCGTTTAAATTGGCCTTAAAGCGCTGCCAATTACTAAGCGTTGCACTAGCATACTCCTTAAATGCAACGCCTTCGCAAGTAAGTTTTACACTGCGATTATCTCGCTGGAACAACATCACCCCTACTTCATCTTCTAACTGCTTAATATTACGACTTAAAGTAGGCGCACTTATGTGGCACAACTCACTGGCACGAGAAAAATGAAGCGTTTTTGCCAACGCCAAAAAGTAATGTAAATGCTTATGATCCATAACAACACCAATATTTCAAATTATGAAATACTTTAATTCAAATATATCATTTTACGCAAGAAGATATTTTTCATATGGTGATTCCAAGCAAAGCAAATGCAATACATCTAACAAATTGAATTAATAGGAACCTTAATCATGGCAAATTATTTTAATAGCTTACCTTTACGTGAACAATTAGCGCAACTGGCACAATGTGAGTTTATGGGGGCAGACGAATTTAACGATGGTGTTGCTGCACTTAAAGGTAAAAAGTTAGTGATTGTAGGCTGTGGCGCACAGGGCTTAAATCAAGGCTTAAATTTACGTGATTCGGGTTTAAATGTAGCCTATACACTGCGTGAATCAGCGATTGCTGAGCGTCGTCAGTCATTCTTAAATGCATCGGAAAATGGTTTTAAAGTGGGTACATATGAAGAATTAATCCCAACAGCCGATGTAGTACTTAACTTAACACCTGATAAGCAACACACTGCGGTTGTTAATGCTATTATGCCATTAATGAAACACGGCTCAACGCTTGCTTACTCACATGGCTTTAATATTGTTGAAGAAGGCATGCAAGTTCGTGAAGATATTACCGTTATTATGGTTGCTCCAAAATGTCCGGGGTCAGAAGTACGTGAAGAGTATAAACGCGGCTTTGGTGTACCGACACTCATTGCGGTTCATCCAGAGAACGACCCTCAAGGGCATGGCTTGGCACAAGCAAAAGCCTATGCCGCAGGTACAGGTGGTCATCGTGCGGGAGTACTTAAATCATCGTTTATTGCTGAGGTTAAATCTGACTTAATGGGTGAGCAAACCATTTTATGCGGCATGCTACAAACTGGCTCTATTTTATGTTTTGATAAAATGATTGATAAAGGCGTTGATGCTGGTTATGCCTCAAAGCTAATTCAATATGGCTGGGAAGTGATCACAGAAGCACTTAAGTATGGCGGCGTTACCAATATGCTTGACCGTCTGTCAAACCCTGCCAAAGTAAAAGCGTTTGAATTAAGTGAGCAGCTAAAAGTAATAATGCGTCCACTGTATAACAAACATCAAGATGACATTATCGATGGCACATTTTCACGAGTAATGATGGAAGACTGGGCAAATGATGACGCTAACTTATTAAAGTGGCGTGCTGAAACTGCAGAAACTCATTTTGAAAAAACCCCAGCAAGTGATGTAGAAATTACTGAGCAAGAATTTTTTGATAACGGCATTTTAATGGTAGCCATGGTTAAAGCAGGCGTAGAGCTCGCGTTTGAAACCATGACTGCAGCCGGTATTATTGCAGAATCAGCTTATTATGAGTCATTGCATGAAACGCCGTTAATTGCTAACACCATTGCACGTAAAAAGCTGTTTGAAATGAATCGTACTATTTCCGATACGGCAGAGTATGGCTGTTACTTATACAACCATGCATGTTTGCCACTACTACAAGAGTTTATGCAAGATATTGATACCGATGTTATTGGCAGAGGCTTAAATGAGCAAAGTAACCAAGTAGATAATCAAACATTAATTCAAATAAATACCGCACTGCGTGAACACCCTGTTGAAAAAGTGGGTGCTAAATTACGCGGCTATATGTCGGCAATGAAAAAAATAGTGTAACTCTATAACCCTAGAACTTTCAATTGTTAGAAGCTAAGCCCATTTGCTTTTTGCTGTGGGCTTTTTTTATTTAAATGTAAATTATTCATCAATAGCCGAAAATAAATAATGTGCTAGAATAATCGCCTCATTGCCTCAGTTGTAAATATATAAGCACTACCATGACGATACAAAATCTCTCTATTACTCAAAAAATAACAGCGCTTGGAAGCATTATTGCTATTTGTGTTGCTGTATTAATTGGTTTGACGTCTTTGCATAACTCAAAGAATATTATTGAGCAACGCATGATCGAATCAGAACTGCCAAGTAAGCTGCAAACAATCAGTAATCATATTGGTGGGGAGATCAATGAACTTTTAGGCGCAGCACAGCAGCTTTCTGCCAATACCTTTATTTTAGATTGGGCAAACTCTGGCAACACCAACGATGCATTATTACTAAAAGAACTCAATCGTTTGGTTGAGCAATATGACCTTGCCACCGCTTCGTGGGCTAATAAAAACACCGCGCAATATTGGAACCAAGATGGCTTTTTACGTGTTTTAAAAAATGATGCTGCAGATGGTTGGTTTTTTGCTTTTACTCAATCAAAACAACCTTATTCAATCAGTATTTATCAGGAATCTGCAAACGATGTAAAAATGTTTGTTAATCATCAGCAGCTTAATGGATTCGGCTTAGCGGGATTAGCAAAAAGTATTACTGATATGCAAAAACTGCTACAGCAGTTTAAAATTGAACAGTCAGGGTTTGTATTTATTGCCGATAAAAATGGCTTAATTCAGCTACATAAAGATGCAGCTAAAGTCGCTAAGGTTAATATAGATAGTATTTACAGTGCTAATATTCATCACAAATTACTTGATGAAAACGGCTTTGCTTTAGAAGAAGTAAATATTAATGGACAGGCCACGCTGATTGCTGCCACACCAATTAAAAACACCGACTTATTTGTGTTAGCTCAAGTACCAAAAAGTGAAGTATTCGCAAGTGTAAACACCCTAGAGTGGCAAATATTCACATTCACTATCATTACAGCACTTATCGCAAGTGTGATCAGTTACTTGTTAGCTCGCTCTTTAGCCTCACCGTTATCAAAAATGGCAGAGTTGTTTTCTCGTTTAGGTCGAGGTGATGCTAATTTAGCGTATCGTCTACCCACATCACCTCAACCTGAACTCAATAATTTAACGTCGGGCTTCAATCAGTTTATTGAAAAAATAGAAACCGCCATTGTGCAAGTAGCTGATGAAAGTCATGGTATTCGTCAAAGCTCTGATCATGTCTTTGCACAAGCAAAACAAAACTCGTTAGCGCTGGATAAACAAAAAGAGCAAACTATTTCAGTTGCTGCAGCGATTAATGAAATGGGCGCTACGGTGCAAGAAATAGCACAAAGTGCAGCGAATGCCGCTAAGTTAACTAACGATAGCCGCGATAATACCAAACAAAGTCATCAACAAGTACTACAAAGCCAAACGACAATATCAGCTCTTGCCAGCGATATTGATGGTATTACCGAGCAGGTTGCACTGCTTTCTAAAAAGACCATAGATATTGCCAGTATTGTAGATTCAATTAGAGGGATTTCAGAGCAGACCAACTTACTTGCACTTAATGCAGCCATTGAATCTGCACGTGCAGGTGAGCATGGTCGTGGTTTTGCAGTCGTTGCAGATGAAGTAAGAGCTCTGGCGAATCGTACGTCGCAATCAACCACTGAAATTCAATCAATGATTGAAGAGCTTACTCAAATTTCAGATGATGTTGTAAATGATATCAGCCAATCGAAAGGTAAGGCCCAACAAAGCGTCAGCGCAATGCAAAGCTCGGTTGAGTTGCTTAATACGATTACTGAAACAGCGAATGAAATTAACGACATGGCAACTCTAATTGCCACAGCCACCGAGCAGCAAAGTAGCGTTGTAAATGATGTCGGTCGAAGTATTGAGCAAATTAGTGAGATCAGTGATAAATCAATGAGTGAACAAATCAATACCGAACAAGCAATTCGTGATTTAGCCACCAGCGCACAAACACTTGATGCGCTAGTAGCCACGTTTAATCAGCAGCGTTAAACAGTTTGTTAAATTAAAAAATAACCTCTGTATGAAATAACCACTATACTTAAGTGTGTTTTTTGTACAGAGGTGTGTATGAATGCTGTTCAAGCTAAACATTATTTACTGGCTGCTTGTTTGCTGAGTTTAAGTGCGTGTAGCACTACAGATAACGCCAATTTAAGCGCGCCAATCCCTATTATTACTCCCCCAATGCAACTTCAACAGCAGCCTGTAGAGTCTGAACAGCAAATATTTCAACTCGATCAGAGCCTTAAACAACAATTAAGTACTTACGTACAAACAAATAAATCGGCTGATGAAATTGCCTATAGTCTACTTAGTTTTTTACTCTCAAATGGTGATAACTCACTATCTTATCAATCAACTGGCACACAAACGGCGTCTCAAAGCTATCAAAATTTAAATGCTAACTGTCTTTCCCTCTCTATTTTAGCGTATAGCTTAGCCGAACATTTAGGCCTGAAGGCTCGCTTTCAGAAAGTACATATTCCTGAGTACTGGGCGTTAAATCGAGGGTTTAATTTACTCACTGGGCACATAAACATTGCTATAGACAATAAGACTAAATTCAAAGACAGCTCACTTGTTTATCAGCGTAATAAGCGTTTAATCATTGATTTTGATCCTAATAGCCGACAAGCTCGTTTTGCAACTTCATCGCTGTCAAAAAAACGAGTGACCGCCATGTTTTATAATAATAAAGGCGGCGAGGCATTGGTTAATAAACAGTTTGATTTAGCTTATAGTTATTTTAAAGCAGCAATCAATACCGATTCCTCATTTAGTGCCAGCTGGGGAAATTTAGGGGTACTCTTTAAACAATTAGGTGACTTTAAGCAAGCGGAGGAAATGTACCGCTATGCCATTGCCTTAAACGCCAATGATAATACTGCGCAAGGTAATTTAGCATTATTATATAAACTCACAGATAGAGTAGCCGAAGGCGAAAAGCTATTGGCAAAACTTGACAAAAAGCGCCAAACTAACCCTTATTATCATATATCGCTTGGTAACAGTGACTATGTAAGTGGTGACTATACAAACGCGATTAGCCATTATAAAAAAGCTAACGCTATGTCGCCAACATTACATGAAAGTCACTTTGGGTTGGCGCGCAGTTACTTTAAATTAAGTGATATAACTAAAGCGGAGTTTCATCTACGTAAAGCTAGAAAAAAAGCAGACTTCATTCATCACAAACAGCGCTATGACAATAAGCTCATTGCATTAAAATCACTCACTGCGAAGGCGAATCATTATTAAATTATTTAGCTTAACCTGCATCGTTTTTTTATAAGTTGGAGCGGCCTTTGTAAACAGATTGAGCCGCAATTATTAACTGATTTAACTATACTAACCAACCCAGAATTAGCTGGTAGAAAAACGAATAGCCATGCAGCATTACTCACTAGGGAGTATTTAAAAACACGCTTCAAAGGGCATCAACTCACAGTAAGTGAACAACCTTTTACTTATTCCTCAGGGCTGTTTTCTAACGCACAAGGCGTTAATATTATTGCCACTAATACTGTAAAAGATTTACCTGTTATTGTTATTACTGCGCATTATGATCATTTAGGTCTACAAGCAGGAAAATTACACCCAGGTGCTAACGATAATGCCTCGGGTGTTGCTGCATTACTTTATTTATCGAATGCGCTGGCGGTTTCTTCTTCATATCGCTTTATGTTTGTTGCAACAGACGCTGAAGAAAATGGTTTACACGGCAGTGAGCACTTTGCCAAAACAATGCACCAGCTCCCAATTGTTTTAAATATTAACTTAGATATGTTGGCAGTTAAAAAGTCACATAAGCGGTTATACGCGCTAACAAGTCGCGCATTAAAAAGCCAGCTTAGCCCTTTATTTACCCAGATTAACGGTGACAAGATCAAATTAAAGCCTGTTTATTCATCACGAAAAATGAGCCGACTCACCAACACGAAACAAATCGACTGGCACAGAGCCAGTGACCATTATTCATTCGCTAAACAAAAAATTCCGTATGTGTACTTTTCTATGGGGGCAGATAACTTCCATCATAGTACTAAAGATACGCTCGAAAATATAAATACTCCCCTCTATCAAGAAGCCGTATTGCTAATTGAGGCATTTATTAATCAGCTTTTGACAAGCCCTGTGGTATTAAGCCCTCCTTTAAAAGCAGCAACATAAGCCTCTTTTTTTGCCCGTGGAAGTTTTTTAATCGCATACTCTAATTTGCTTGCGTCGCTTTTAGTACCTACTTGTTGTTGATGAATGAGCACCAGCGGCCCTTTACCTTTGAGGTTTTTTGCCCCTTTACCTGCTTGGTGAGTAGCGATACGTCGGGCCACATCAACCGTAATACCGGTATACCAATGACCAAACCGTGTTTGCACAATATAAAGTGACCAAGTCGCCGGTTTATTTTTAATTTTGCACAACTCATTGTTTAAACTTTTTTGATTACTAATGGTCAAAACCTCGCCCTAACACGCTAAACAAAAACAATTACTCAAAAGGGTTTTACCTTGAGTAACTAATCGGTATCATGCAGATTATAAAAAATAAGGATCACAACTAACAATGCAGTCGTTAAAAACTTTGTCTCTTTGGCTTATCGTCGCTTTAACACTTAGTTCAGCCGCAGGTTGTTCTAGCTGGGTATACAGAATCAACATCCCTCAGGGTAACTTTTTAGAACAATCAGACGTTGATAAGCTTCGCGTTAATATGACTCGCGAACAAGTACTATACGTACTAGGCAGACCCATTGCCGAAGACGCCTTCGATAAAAATACTTGGCGTTATGTATACAGCTTTAATAAAGGACGTGCTAATGAACAATATAAATCATTAGTATTAAACTTTGAAAATGAGAAGCTAGTTACGGTATCGGGCGACTATGAGCAACCAGAAAACTTTACAACACCTTTAGAGCAATAAGAAGCTATTAAAGTGTTGTTAAAAAAGGTGAGCATGGCTCACCTTTTTTGTGTCTAACGATCTAACGGCCGGCCACCAGTGACTTTATTAGCACGGCCCTCTTCTTTGGCTTTTTCAGCACGTTTTCTGCGAGCATCTTTAGGGTCGGCAATTAATGGGCGGTAAATTTCAATTCTGTCGCCATCTTTAAGCTCATGATTAAGCTTTACCGTTCTGTTCCATACACCTAAAGTTAAATCGGTTGCATCAATCTCAGGGCACTTTTTAATAATCCCTGACTGTATTACTGCTTGCTCAGCCGTTGTACCTTGCAGCACTTCTATATTTAACGTGGTTGCCTTAGTGGGTAACGCGAACACAACTTCAATATTGATCATGCACGTTCTCCATACACGGTTTTTGCACGTTGAGTAAATGCACTCACCATGTTTTTAGCCACATCATTAAAAACTTTACCAAACGCTAGCTCTATTAGCTTACTTGAAAACTCGAACTCTAACTGTAAATTAACCTTACACGCCTGCGCATCTAATTGCTGAAAGTGCCAACGACCTTGTAGGGTTTTAAAAGGGCCATCAACCAAGCGAAGCATCACTGTTTGCTCATCAATTAGCGTATTTTCAGTGGTAAACCATTTTTTTATACCGGCTTTGGATATTTCTAAACTAGCGGTCATGTTATTATCATGCTGCTTAATAATTTTTGAGTCTGAACAATTAGGTAAAAACTGTGAATAGGCTTCTACATCATTGACTAGATCAAACATCTCTTTAGTGCTGTACATAACCAGCGCGCTTTTTTCTATTTGTGGCATACTCACTCCCAACTGTGTGCAGGAATTTTAGCAAGCTTTGTGCGTTTCCCCAAACTTTCATCGCGCTTAAATTAATCCTTCGCTTTTGCATGTATAATTTAAAAAATCGATGTAAAACATCTTGTATAACGTATATTATAGGGCACTATGGCTAAGAAAAATTCATCAAAATCGACAAGTAATACCATCGCGCTAAACAAAAAAGCGCGACACGAGTATTTTTTACACGACAAGTTTGAAGCAGGTGTTGAACTCCAAGGCTGGGAAGTAAAAAGTATCCGAGCAGGTAAGGTAAATATCTCTGAAACTTACATTCATCTAAAAAACGGTGAAGCATTTTTATTAGGTAGCACCATTCAGCCTTTGAATAGTGCATCAACCCATGTTATCTGTGACCCGCTACGTTACCGTAAATTACTACTAAGCAGGCGTGAACTCGACCGCTTAGTTGGTGCAACTGAGCGTGATGGTTATTCATTAGTTGCCACTGCTATGTATTGGAAAAAATGCTGGGTGAAGCTTGAATTCCATTTAGCTAAAGGTAAGAAAATGCATGACAAACGTGAAGATGGTAAAAATAAAGATTGGTCCCGTGAAAAAGAACGTTTAATGAAACACAAAGTTTAAATAAAAACGCCTAACATCATGTTAGGCGTTTTTTTTGATTAAACTTTTAAGAAAATACAAATTATTACAAATTAAAGTCGCTCAGTGATTTATTTTTTAATAATGACCAAAGCACTCTCCCGCACCAGATAGCGAGTATCCCATTGTTTTTCATTATTGAAAAAATCAGTACATATTCGTGCCGATAATAAAATCATCTTTGCAGTCAATTGATAACAGTTAAGTTACATGGTATTAATAATTCGGCTTGTAAAAACAAGTAAATTATAACATATCAACAAGGACTTAAGGATGAAGCAATCAATTGCATTTACACCGAGCTTAATCATCGGTGCTACTATCGCATTGTCAGCAGGTTTTAGTACAACAACTTACGCTGCACAGCAGACTGCAGAAAAAGTAGAACGTATTCAAGTAACAGGCTCTCGTATCAAACGTTCCGATATCGAAGGCCCATCGCCAGTACAATCCATTAATAAAGAAGACATCGAAAACATGGGTTATGACAACCTACAACAGCTTCTTGAAAGAATGCCTGTTGCAGGTAATGGTACTTTTTCAACCCGTGGCAATAACCAAGACTCAACCGCTAATGGTTCAGCTGCCGTCAGCCTTCGTGGTTTAGGGGCTGATGCTACGTTGGTACTTATTAATGGTCGTCGTGTTGCTATAAGCGCATTTGCTGAAGGGATCACCAACTCATTTGTTGACATAAACAGCATTCCTGTTTCAGCAATCGAACGTATTGATATTCTAAAAGATGGCGCATCAGCAATCTATGGCTCAGATGCTGTAGCAGGTGTTGTGAACGTTATCTTGAAAAAAGACATCGACGGGATTGAAGTTAATTTAGGTTACGGCGGCACAGATGGCCCTAACTATGAAGAAACTACGGCTAGCATTGTTTGGGGTACAACGAGTGCAAAAAGTAGTGCGTCCGTTATTATTGATTACTTTAAAAACACCTCTTTATCATCAGACGAAATGGGACGCTTAGGTACTGCTAATCAATCTCCTTATGGCGGCCAAGACTTTCGTTCATCACGTGGCTTTCCTGGCTACTTTTACGTAGATGGCGTTAAAACAATCGATCCTTCGTGTCCTGCTGAAAATGCAACATCAAGTGGTAGTTGCTTATTTGACTATGGTCCATTCGGCTATATTGCCCCTGCATCAGAACGTGTAGGCGCAATTTCACAATTTGAATACCGCTTTGACAATGGCATCACCGGCTTTTTAGAAATGGCTGTACAACATAACAGCTCAGTTGCAGCTGGCGCACCAACGCCACTTGATGAAGATGCGGGTTTAACCGTACCTGGGAATCATCCAAATAACCCATTTGGTCAAGATATAGAAATTGGTCGTTACAGAACAGTGGATGCAGGCGCGCGTCAATGGGATATCGAATCAGACACATTACGTTTTGTTGCTGGTTTAAAAGGTGAAATTAACGACTGGAACTGGGAAACAGCGGTACAAAAAGGGCGTAGCAAGTCATTACAAACAGGGGATCGTTCACAAGGTTGGGTTCGCACCGACTTTTTACAACAAGAGATTGACGCAGGTAACTACAACCCATTTGGCGGCACTTACAACGATCCGGCTGTTGTTGACAGAATCACAACGAGCTTGGTTCGCCAAGGTGAGTCTCATATGACGTCGTTCGATGCTAACATTTCAGGTGAAGCATTTAACTTTGGTGATGATGTTGTCATGATGGCGGCCGGTATTGAATACCGCGAAGAAGACGTAACTGATACGCCAGATGATCAATTTCAACGAGGGTTAATCTTTGGTACCGAGTCAGTTTCAGCTGCCGCAGAGCGCGACCAATACGCTGCCTATATAGAGTTTTCAATTCCACTTGCGGAAAACTTAGAGCTACAACTTGCGGGCCGTTACGATGATTACAGTGACTTTGGCACTACGACAAACCCTAAAGTCGCTTTACGCTGGGCACCTACTGATGAAATCACGGTTCGCGGTTCTTGGGCGCAAGGCTTTAGAGCACCTTCACTTGCACAAGTAGGTTTAGGGCCATCTCAAGAGAGTCAGTTCTTTATTGATAACTATCGCTGTGATGCAACAGGTAAAGATTGTGATCCGCTAGATTACAACATTGAATTTGCCGGTAACCCAGATTTAGAAGCTGAAGAATCTGAATCTTGGAACGTCGGCTTTATTTGGGCACCCACAACTGACTTTGGTTTAAGTGTTGATGTGTGGAGTATCACTCAAGATAATAAAATTGATGAGCAAGAGTTTGGTCCAATTTACAACTCAGAGTGTAATAACCAAAATAGTACGGTATGTGTACGCTTACCACCATCAGGTACTGACAGCCTAGGAACTATTCAAAAGATATTCAGTACTTTTGAAAATGTATCATCACAAGAAGTTTCTGGCGTTGATATTTCAGCAAACTACAACCATTCACTGGATGAGTTAGGCTTACTAAAATTCAATTTAGAATGGGCTTACCAAGATAAATTTGAAAAAGACGGCCGCGATTACACTGGTGAATATGGCTACCCAGAGCACCGTTGGATTTTCTCAACAAACTGGGAAATAGGTCAATTCAACACGAACATGAACATTAGCTACGTGGGTGAGTTTGAAGATACGCCGGATATCGATTTCGATGGCAACTTAGACTTCGATAGTAATACATCGCGTACTGTTGATTCTCAAGTATTGGTTGATTTACAAACATCATACCGTATTACTGAGTCTGCAAAAATATCGCTAGGTGTTAATAACTTATTTGATGAAGAGCCACCATTTGCAATTGGTGACGGTGATTCAGATCTGTATGGTTACGCATCGGGTGTACACAACCCTCGCGGTCGTTACATTTACACTAAAGTGAGCTTTTCGTTCTAATTAAAAGCAATAAAAAACCGCCAATATTGAAGTGACCCCATAAAGTTGGACTCATTTCTAAGCGGCTGCCAAGGCCTGATTTCGATACTGTATCGGACTCAGGCCTTTTAGTTTCAGTTTAATACGCTCATTGTTGTAATAGTGGATATATTCTTTAATGTTTTCAATAAGATCATTCACGTCTTTAAACGTTTCGTTGTGGTACATCTCGCTCTTCAATATGCCGAAGAAGTTCTCAGCAACCGCATTATCTAAACAATTTCCTTTTCTAGACATACTTTGTTGCAATCCTTTTTCCTTAAGGTGATTTTGATATTGTTTGTTTTGATATTGCCACCCTTGATCTGAGTGTACAACTGGCTTTTCATTTGGCTTCAACCTAGCAGTTGCTGTTTTAAGCATGTCAGTTACCAAAGGGAGTGCAACGGATTTTCTGACTTCGTAACTGATTACCTCTTGGTTGAATAGGTCAATCATAGGCGATAGATATACCTTCTCATTATCCACTTTAAACTCCGTCACATCCGTCACCCATTTTTGATTTGGCTTCTGCGCAGTAAACTCGCGGTTAAGCGTATTTTCTGCGATTTTACCCACTTCACCTTTATAGGATTTATAGCGCTTAGGCCTTACTTTTGACTTGAGTCCTAACTCATTCATCAACCGTTGAACGCGCTTATGATTAACAAGTACTCCCATTGCTCTCAGGGCACTCGTAATTCTGCGATAGCCATATCGCCCTTTATGCGCGTGATAAATATCACGTATTTTTACCAGTAAATCATTGCTTGCACAGGGTTGCTTACAAGTAGTGCGATGATAATAGTAAACACTCTTTGGCAGCCCTATAGCCTTTAAAAGGTGTCGTAAGCTATGCTTTGCCTTGAACTCTTCGACGACTATCGTTTTGTCTTTGCTTTTTTCTTTCTGGCTTGAGCCAAGGCTTCTAACTTTTTTAGCACATCATTCTCAGCTCGTAAGTATGCTAGTTCTTCTCGTAACTCCTCCTCAGTCATTTGCTCTACTAGTTTTGATGAAGAAGAATTATTTGTCATGAATGGCTTACCTTTTCTCTGTGGTTTAAGACGTGATATACCATCACGAGCATAAAGCTTTTGCCATTGAAAAAGAATGCCTGGGGACGATAAATCGAAGAAAGCACTGGTATAACCGAGTGACCAACTGTTTGCTGTCATCGTTTTTAACACTTCAGCCTTAAATGCTAGAGAATAAGGTTTGTGAACAGACCTGAAGCTTTCAGCGCCATGAATTCGATAAATAGCGGTCCAATATCGGACCTGCCTATCTGTAACATTAAATCTGTTACTTACCGCCGAAGAGCTTTCAGACAAAGCGAGTTCAGCTATTTTGAGCTTGAAAGCTCGGTGATGTTTGGACATAAAAAGACCCCCAGTAATTGGAATGTCCAACTATTGGGGGTCACTTCATATGGCGGTTTTTTTATCTTAAACTAAAGGGCTAAATTATAGCTCGCCTTCGTTTTCAGATAAGAATTTAGCGACGCCTTCAGGGCTTGCATCCATTCCTTTTTTACCTTCAGTCCAACCAGCAGGACATACTTCACCGTGCTCGCTGTGGAATGCTAGTGCATCAACCATACGGATCATTTCGTCGATGTTACGACCAAGTGGTAAATCGTTCACTACTTGGTGACGTACGTTACCTTCTTCGTCGATTAGGAAAGAACCACGAAATGCAACGCCCGCTTCTGGGTGCTCAACGTCGTATGCTTTACAGATTTCGTGTTTAACGTCTGCAACTAGTGCGTATTGAACTTTACCAATACCGCCGTCTGCTACAGCCGTGTTACGCCATGCGTTGTGTGAAAATTGTGAATCGATAGAAACACCAATTACTTCTACACCACGTTTTTGGAATTCTGCATAACGCTTATCAAAAGCAATAAGCTCAGAAGGACATACAAAAGTGAAATCTAGTGGGTAGAAAAAGATTACTGCTTTTTTACCTTTGATTTTTTCGTGAAGGTTATAGCTATCTACAATCTCACCGTTACCTAGAACAGCTGCAGCGGTAAAGTCTGGTGCCTGGCGGCCTACTAATACACCCATTTTATTCTCCAAATATTTTGAGTTTATTGTCAATTGCTTACGCAATACTGATAGTAATATGGGCACTAATTTTTAAATTACAATAGCACCATATCTAATTAATCATTATTCTATGGCTATCAAAAATAAATTAACAATCGTATTTATAGATAGCGCCGTTCTAAAATAGCGAACGCTTGATAAATACACGGACTATTGTTCATAAAAAAACCTGCTTAAAGCAGGTTTTTTTCTAATCCATAATGTCGCTAGGCATATCACCGCGAATATGTTGCCATATTTCACCGGTTTGATGACCATACTTACGCATCATGGATATCGCACCATCGTGCTCTTTATTCTCAGCAAGCTTAGTGAGATCTTTATAGAATTGACGTGCAAGCTCACGAGTGCGAGGATCTGAAAAGTAATGACAACCAATCTTAGAATAAAAGCCTTTGAAACCATTAAGAATAAGCACATAAATACGATTGTTACCAGCAACAGCTAACTCATGGTGCACTTTATAGTCATAATCAGCAAATGCTTGCGCACTGTCTTCTAGTTCATCACTTTGCGATAAAATTTCAATAACACGCTCTGGTGCAAGCTTTATTGCTGCGCGGGTGTAAATTGCGCTGATGTTGGTGCGTGCTGAAAGTAACTGATCGGTCAACTCTGGCATTTTGTCTTCGTCTAAACGGGCCAGTGTTTCAAGAATATTTAATCCTGACGTTTCCCAAAAATTATTTACGCGAGTAGGTTTACCATGTTGTATTGTTAACCAACCGTCTCTTGCTAATCGTTGTAACACTTCACGCAATGTGGTTCTAGTAACACCAATTAACTCTGAGAGTTCACGCTCAGCTGGCAGAATTGAACCTGGAGGGAAATCACCATTCCAGATTGACTCTACTATGTATTCCTCAGCAAATCCTGCTGGGCTTTTCGCTTTAAAAATTCTCATTCAATTCCTACTCGAATTAATTCACATTACATCGCTACATACGATTAACTGACTGATTGTACCAGACAAGTCACAACTAACAAGTAAAGTAAGTTAAATTACCTAGGTATGTGATTAAAAGGGTAACTTTACTGGTAGAAATTAAACACAATATGAATGCCCACCTATTATTCATACGAGACACTTTGACTAGCTCTTACCTATTCATGAACTGGATTAACTTGATGGCTCTGGGGAAAGTCATGCAACAGAGCATCCCTAACTTTGAGGTGCAAAAAGCTTTCATAGCTCCTCGCTTTTTCCTTTTACTTGCCCCGCTGTTTATCCTAAGTCATAATCTAAGCCCTTATTTAAATACGGAATTGTTATGAACTGGCTTGCTAATCTAAGTACTCAGCGTACACCTTGGTTATTATTCAGTGGGATTGTTTTTCTGCTTGAAGTTACTGCACTTTTCTTTCAATACAACATGGGGTTAGCGCCATGCATTATGTGCATATACCAGCGCACCGCAGTATTAGGCCTACTTTTTGCGGGTATGATTGGAGCCAGTAAACCAAACAACCTCATAGTACGTATTGTCGCTTATGCTGTTTGGGGGATTTCAAGTGTATGGGGGTTACTAATAGCCCGCGAGCACATTGAAATGCAAACAACCACAGACCCATTCGCATTTAGCTGTGAATTTGAGCCAAACTTTCCAGAATTTATGCCGTTACATCACTGGATACCGCAGTTTTTTGAAGCGACAGGTGACTGCGGAAATATAGATTGGCAATTTGCTGGTTTAAGTATGCCAGCATGGATGGAAATTATTTTTGTACTCTTTACCGCCACACTAACTATATTAGTGGCCAGTCGATTAATTACTAAAAAGTCACTTTAATATGTTTACTTTTTTTCAAGCCAAGTTGATGAGCTTAAGCATTTAAAAGTTCGTCAACGACAAACTGTTATTGCTATCTCTTTAAGCATGCTCTCACCCAGTGATAGGGTGTTCATACGCATAGTGAAGCTGATGCTATTGAGCCCATTTTTTTTAATATTCACTTTGTTTGAAGGTTGGTTACTAGTGCCCTTTTTGATTGTTGCTGGGTTGAGCTATCCGCTATTAACAGCACCAGTAGATATTAACTTTGCTAAAAAGCACCTTGGTGCAGCATTAAAACAGTTTGATCAGGGCGCATAGCGCCCTTTTAAGTTAAAACGCCACTTTACCATCGAGTTTGGCTAACATTTTTTTACCCACCCCTTTTACTTTGGCAAGCTCTTCAAGTGATGCAAAATCACCATTAGCGTTCCTGTAATCGATAATTGCCTGTGCTTTTTTCTTACCAACACCTGGTAACTTAATTAATTGCTTTAAGTCAGCACTATTAATATTAACCATGGCTGATTGCATCTGCTCTGATAGCATATCGCTTTGCGCAAAAGTGGTACCCATAGGTAATAAACATAAAGCGGCTGCTAACGAGATTATTTTAACTAATTTCATACTATTTCCTTTTGTGTTCCTACATGAACATTCGTTGATTATTTACACCCAGTACTTTTAAGGTAATAAGTACTAACAGTAACAATCACTCCTTGCGACTCCTTTACTACAACGCGTTATAAAGTGACTTAATAAATAAAGTAGAATTGACCTTTATTGTCAACTAAGCTGCAGATAAACTAAGGCTAAAGCTTGCAAAAAGACGCACAAGCTTGTACTGTATATAAAAACAGTAATCTAATGATTTATAATAATCATATTGCCACGTAAGTAAGCAGGAGAAATCATGGCTGTTGTTGTTAAATATGTTGTAGAACGAAACGGAGTCGAGCGCATGACGTTTACTACTAAAAAAGAAGCTGATGCCTATGACAAAATGCTCGATATCGCCGAGTCACTAGAACTAATGCTTGAAAAAGTAGATGTGCCGCTAAGTGAACAACAAGTTGAGTCGCTTGCACTTGAGATTGCGAAAAGTAAAGACGACTTTATGGCGGTACTTAAGGGGACTAAAGAAGTACCTGCAAAAGCTAAAAGAACAAAGTCAGATAACGTTGCAGATATAAAAGATAAAGCTGCAAGTTAGTACTTTTAAAAACCTAATAGTAATTATTAAAAAAACTGAATTCGGTATTCGAATTCAGTTTTTTTATGCCTTTAAATAATGATAGCTAAAAGCGAGTAAATCATCACTATTTGCTAATGTTAAAAGTCAGCCAATAAAAATGCCAACCAGTTAAACTGGTTGGCATTTTTTTAAACCAAAACTTAGGTTAACTAATCACTTATAATGACGATTCAACTTCATCAAACAGATCAGTAATTTCCTTTTTCGGTTCAGCTGTCATAAGGCTTCCTACCACAATCGCAATACTTGCTAAAATAAAGCCAGGGACGATTTCATAGATCACGCTACTCAAACTCTCACCATTAATAGTAATAGGCGCATAAATCCACACAAGCACCGTTAGTGCACCTACAACCATACCACTGATAGCCCCTTTTAAGTTCATACGCTTCCAGTAAAGGCTAAACAATACCAGTGGACCGAATGCAGCACCAAAACCAGCCCATGCATTACTTACTAAATCTAGTATTGAACTATTGCGGTCATACGCTAAGTAGATTGCAAATAACGCAACCAGTATCACGCTAATACGCCCTACTAATACCAGCTCAGTTTGCGAAGCATTACGATTTAAGTAAATCTTATAAAAGTCCTCAGTTAAAGAACTTGAACACACCAATAATTGCGATGAGATAGTACTCATAATCGCAGCTAAAATAGCCGCTAGTAGGAAACCGGCAATTAACGGATGGAAAATTAATTCAGCCAATACTAAGAAAATTGTTTCTTTATCGGCAATCGGCATTTGGTTTTCAATCATGAATGCTGCGCCAAATAGCCCGGTAAATACCGCACCAATAGCGGATAGCGTCATCCAAGACATACCAATACGACGCATGGTTGGCATTTCTTTTACTGAGCGAATAGACATAAAGCGAACAATAATATGCGGCTGACCAAAGTAACCTAAGCCCCACGCCATTGCAGAAATAATAGCAATAGTAGAACCGCCCGCAAACCAGTCAAGCATACTTAAAGAATGAATTTCGCTTGCTTTAGGCGAGCTTAGTAACTGCTGATAGTTTGCATTTGCTAAGGTATCCATAAAGGGTTGGTCAAGCATCATGTAAGTGGCAATTGGCACTGCCAACAACGAAATAAACATGATACAGCCTTGCACAAAATCTGTAAGGCTAACCGCTAAAAAACCACCAAACAAAGTATATACCACTACTACACCCGTGGTGATGTATAAGCCCATTTCGTAACTCATTTGAAATGAGTTTTCAAATAACTTACCACCGGCGACAACTCCCGATGAAGTATATAAGGTAAAGAAAACAATAATTACTATTGCAGAGATAACACGTAGGATATTTTTGTTGTCATCAAAACGGTTTGCAAAGAAATCAGGGATAGTAATGGAGTCATTGGCTTTTTCAGTATAAACGCGCAGTCTTGGTGCTACTAAAAAGTAGTTTGCCCATGCACCTAATACTAAACCAATTGCAATCCAAACCTTACTCAATCCAAATAAATACATTGCGCCAGGTAAACCCATTAATAACCAACCACTCATATCTGATGCACCAGCCGATAGGGCAGCTACACTGGGGGCTAAATTACGACCACCTAGCATATACCCTGAAATATCACTGGTAGATTGCTTATATGCGTATAGTCCTATTCCTAGCATTACAATAAAGTATAATGCCAGTGAAATAATCATTCCTGTTTCCAAATTCGCCTCCACTTAAAAAAGTAATAACAGGCTTGTAATCCAAATAATGACTCTTGAAATCTTATAATTAAGACAGTATTGGAATAAAAGCTTTCTACTCAACTATAACACGGTAATCGCTAATAACTCCAACCCGCTAATTTAAGTAGATAAAAAACCATCCATTCGCTTGTTTTTAAAACGAATAGAGTAAAAACAATAAGTTTAGATTAATTAAAATTACCTAAGCCATGATATTTTATTAATAAAATTCATTTTACCGATGCTATTTTGAATGTTTTCCAATATATTATTACAATGTTAATTAATTTCTACCGTTACGGAATCTTATATGTATTTTTACGCTGCTCGCCAACCTATTTTAGATCGCAATAAGGAGCTAATTGGCTACGAGCTTTTATTTCGTGATGGGGTAGATAACGTATTTCCAAATATTGACGGCGACGAAGCGACGTCTCGCCTAATTGAAGGCAGTCAGTTTAATTTTGGCCTTGAAGATTTAACCGATAATAAACCCGCTTATATTAACTTTACCCTAGACACCTTATTAAAAGGCTACCCTACGCTATTAAATAAAGACGGGGTAGTTATTGAAATATTAGAAACCGTTCAGCCAGGAAAACGCCTGCTCGCAATAGTTAAAGATCTCAAAGAAAAAGGGTATACACTCGCTCTAGATGACTACGCGCACCAACCTGTTTGGCGCCACTTTTATCCATTTATTGATATCATTAAAATTGATTTTTTAAAGTGCGATATAGAAATCGTTAAAGCGCTCATCGAGGACTTAAAACCTTACCCTCATATTAAATTACTTGCAGAAAAAGTTGAAACCTACGAGCTTTACAACCAAGCTTTTGAACTGGGCTTTGAGTACTTTCAAGGCTTTTTCTTTTCAAAACCTGAGATGGTGCAAAGTAAAGCCTTACCGCCATCAGGCATGGCACTGGCTGAACTGCTCTATGAAACATCCAGTGTAGAAATGGATCTTAAAAAAATCACCGATGTATTTGAGCGTGATGTTAACTTATCATATAAACTTCTGCGCTATTCAAACTCAGCAGCATTTACCCGCCGCTCTGAAATAAGCACTATAAAACAAGCACTAATTGTATTAGGCGCTGCTGAAATAAAAAAGCTGCTCTCTTTATTGTTTGCAGCACAAGTCTCTGCCGATAAGCCATTAGAGCTTATTAGACTGTCGTTAACGCGGGCGCGTTTTTGTGAGTTGTTAGCTATTTCACATGGCAAACTGAAAGACACAGGCATGGCGTTCTTAACTGGCATGATGTCGCTTATGGATGCGATATTAGATGAAGAAATGGACAGCGTAATGCTTAAACTACCTCTATCTAATGAGATAAAAACAGCGCTATTAAAAAATGAAGGGCTACTTGCCGAATACTTAAGTTTAGTGACTCTGTATGAGCAAGGTGATTGGCAAGCTGCGAATGACAAAGCTCAGCAACTAAACTTAGGTGATGAAGTGCCTGATGCATACCACGAAGCTCTCAATTGGGTTAGTGAGCAAATGCAGGTGATGATTGATAGCTAAATGGGTTATTACTAATAAACAACAAAAACGCCAGCATTTGCTGGCGTTTTTATTTTTTATTAAAGGCTTTCTAAGAAATCCTCATCAAAATCTTCAGGCTCTTCTTTTATTGGCGGGTTACCGTCAAATAACTCGTATAATTGACGCTGAAAATAAATGTCTTTAATAAATAAGTAGGGATCTAACGAATCATTTAATAATCCTTCCTGAGCCATTAAAGACGCACGCGCTTCAACCGCTTTTAGTGCAAACACTAAAATGGTTTGTGGCGTGGTCAGTGCTATTTCAGGCAATACAAGGTTATCAACAACATCACCGGTTAAGTTACGTGCGGTAGATGGCCCCATTGCTGGGATCATCAAGTAAGCACCATCACCCACTCCCCACACACCTAGCGTTTGGCCAAAGTCTTCATCGTTTACCTCAAGTCCAAGTGAACTGGCTACATCAAAAATACCAAATACACCCACGGTTGAATTCACTAAAAAACGCGCAAAATTAATTCCGGCACTGCTTGGTTTTCCTTGCAGGCCGGCATTTATAATATCAACGGGTGCGGTAATATTATCGGTAAAATGCACAATACTACGACGAACTGGCTGCGGTGTGACGGTTATGTAACCCACAGCAGCTGGCCTTAATATGTAGGTATCGAGTACATCCATATTAAAGTCATAAATGGGTCTGTTTACGTTTTGTAAGGGATCGCGCTCATCATATTTACTCTCGGGCACTTGAGCACATCCCGACAAGGTGAGTAAACATAATAAAAGTAAGCCTTGTTTTAACATCTCAAATCCTTAAGGTATTAATGTATCAATATTAAGCTGCACTTGGCGCACATCTTTACGGTTTAGTACTTCAGAATGGCCTTCCAGCTCACCGGTACTTGGCATCACTGAATCATCATTAGAAATACGCGCAGAAATAACAATTTCATTAGCACTAGATAAGTTTAGCCCCGCCATCATAGCGTTCTCATCGCTCAGCCCAACCGTGATTGGAAAGCTATAGTCAGTCAGCTTAACAACGGCTAAAGGCATTGGTGAACCTTCAGAAGCTTTAGCAAACACAAACAAAATACCGTTACTGGGCTGTTTCTCTTCGAGTTGCTCGTCAATCTTAACCGTAACCTGAATACCCTGTACAACTTGCTGGTCGCGACTGTTTAGCTCACTTTGCTTAGCTATTTGGCCATCAATTTCACTAATGCGCTTTGAAATCATAGCATAACGCGTATCTGACTCGTCCATACTTGCAAGAAGTACTTCAAACGCCGCTTTTGCCTGCATCCAATCCTTTCTCTCAAAAGCAATCAGCGCAAGTAACGAAATCGCATCGAGGTTATTTGGCTGTGCTTGCAGTACTTTAGAAAGCATACCCGCTGCGCGAGTCATATTCTCATCACTGCCCTCAAGTAATAATACCTGCGAGTAGCTCACCAAGGCTTGCATATTATCAGGGTTCATTGACAATGCTTTATCAAATGACTGTTTTGCCATGTCAAACTCATTAAGCATTATAGCCACACGCCCTAACAGCATCCAAGCCACTTCATCGTCACCGCTTTGGCTTAACTTAGTACGCAGTGCCAATGCAAACGCTTGCAGTTCATTTTTAGTTAACGGCTCACCTTTTTGCATTACAGCGCGTTGGCCATAATCGGCCAAGTTGTCCATTGCATCATGCCAAGCCGCTATTTGTTGCTGGCTGCCTGTCATTGCATAAAATATACCCGCTAACGCAATTAAAAACGCCGCCCCTGTTAAAGCAAATATACGATTATCACCACGACTATTGAGTGACTTTTCTGGTGATAATTCATTTAGCAAACGGCGTTTTAGCTCAACAATTGCCTCGCTGTGGTTTTGCGAGTCTATGCGTTGGTTGTCTAAATCAGCCTGCAGTTCAACTAAACGCTGCTCATAAATGCTGATAAGCTCAGCATTAGCGTTATGAGTAATGGTTACTACGCGCTCTTTTTTTAAAAAAGGCACAATAATAAACAGCAATGCAATGAGTGTGAGTAAAGCAAAAGACGCCCACATTAAAATCATTTAACTTTGCTCCTGACGTTTATTTTGTTTAATCAACTTATTGAGCATCACTTCATCAGTGTCACTCCACGTTTGTTTTACCGACGCTTTACGCTGGCGAATAACAATAAAGCCAAAGCCTATTATTACAATGAGTACTGGCAACACCCACAGAATTAACGTAGCCGGCGTTACTGGTGGATCGTAATGAACAAAGTAGCCATAGCGGTCAATCATATAATCAATGACTTCGTCTTTGCTTTTACCATCTTTTACTAACGCCAATACGCGATCGCGTAAGTCTTTTGCAACTACGGCGTCTGAATCAGCAATATTTTGATTTTGACATTTGGGACAACGTAATTCTTTAGTTAGCTCTTCAAAACGAACCGCTTGCTCGTTGCTATCAAATTGATAACGGTCTTGTTGAGCAAACGCAGCTAAACTAACAAATAAGCTAAGGGTTAATAAAAACAATCTCATGGCTGCAGCTCCTGCATAAGAGGCGCAAATTTAGCGCGCCAAACTCGAGGGTTTATATCACCGGTGTGGTGTAACAAAATAGTACCATTTTTATCAACTAAAAATGTTTCTGGTGCTCCAGACACCCCCAAATCTAACGCCAAAGAGCGCTCTAAATCTAAAATATTAAACTGATAAGGGTTACCTGCGCGCGCAAGCATATTACTCACATCGTCACGCAGAGCTTGCATATCAAACGGGCCATCAAAGTCGGCATCGTAGCTTTGCACATAATACAAACCGATAATTTTAATGCCTTGTTCGCGAAGCTTAGTTAAATAATCAAGCTCAGCCAGACACGTTGGGCACCATGTGCCCCACACGTTTAATAAATACACGTCACCTTTTAACTGCTCATCAGTCCAACGTTTATTATCTTGCATTAAATCAGGCAAGTTAAATGTCGGTACGGTTTGACCAATACGTCCTGTTTGTATTTCCCGAGGGTTAGCAAACAACCCTTGATATAAAAACACACAAATAAAGATGAAAATTAATAAAGGGACTATTGCCATCAATTTACGATTCATAATGCCCCCTCTAATTCATCTTTACGGGGTGTAGCGCGATAACGCTTATCAAATAAAATCACAAACCCAGCGAGTGAGATCAGAATGCCACCAATCCACATCCAACGCACAAACGGCTTGTGGTAAATACGTAATGACCATGCTCCTTCACTTAATTGCTCGCCAAGGGCGAGATATAAATCGCGAGTAAACCCAGCATCTATTGCAGCTTCAGTCATAAACTGCATACCAATGTCGTATCGGCGCTTTTCTGCATAAAGACGCGCAATTGTTGTGTCTTCTTTTAGTACTGTTACCACACCCGCATGACCGCTATAGTTTGCACCACGAATTGTCTTCACGCCTTCAAAACGGTATTGATACTGATTAAGCTGTACGCTATCACCTGGCTTCATGGCTACATCGCGCTCAACTGAATACGCAGAGGTAAGCGTAATACCGGCAATAACAAAGGCTAAACCAACATGACCAAGCACCATAGCCCAATAACTTAAACCTAAGCGTTTGATGCCAAGTTTAATTGTTCCATGAACTGCGGCCTTGGTGTAAAGGTCGATAAAGGTGGCTATAAATATCCATACACCCAATGTAGTCGCTAACAGAGTGAGTGGCGTAACCACTTCATAACTGCTAAACAGCCAAGCACAGGTAATAACAACACTGGCTAGTGCGCCAACAAATATTTTGTTTTGTAAAAATGCCCATTTATTTTGCTTCCAGCGCAAAAATGGCCCTATGCCCATTAAAATCGCAAATGGCACCAGTAGAATTGCAAACATTTTATTAAAGAAAGGTTCGCCAATAGAAATGCTGCCTAAGCCCATTTCTTTGTGCACCATAGGTAATAAAGTACCTAATAGTACAATTAAGGTGGCAACCACTAAGAAAATGTTATTTAGCCAAAGTGCTACTTCACGAGAGACAAACTTATAACGTCCCTCACTTTTAACTTGTGAAACACGCAAGCCGTAAAGCGCTAAGCCGCCGCCAACAACAATGGCTAAGAAAGCAAGAATAAATAGTCCACGATCTGGATCGGTTGCAAAGGCGTGCACCGAAACAATAATCCCTGAACGAACAATAAAAGTGCCCAGTAAACTTAATGAAAAAGCAGCAATTGCTAATAATACGGTCCATGATTTAAATACACCGCGCTTTTCAGTCACAGTTAAAGAGTGTAATAAAGCCGTTGCCACTAACCATGGCATCAGTGATGCGTTCTCAACTGGATCCCAGAACCACCAGCCACCCCAGCCAAGTTCTGCATAAGCCCACCAACTGCCTATAGTAATACCTAAGGTTAAGAAGCCCCATGCTGTCATCGTCCATGGGCGTGACCACTTAGCCCAAGTATTATCGAGCTTACCGGTTAATAGCGCAGCAATAGCAAAGGAGAAAGCCACAGAAAGCCCCACATATCCCATATAAAGTAATGGTGGATGAATGATCATGCCTGGGTCTTGTAATAATGGGTTTAAATCTCGCCCTTCAACTGGGAAATAGGGCAGTAAACGCTCAAACGGACTTGAAAGCAGTAAGGTGTACATCATAAAGCCAACACCTAAAAAGCCAAGCACACCTAATACGCGAGCACGAAGCACCCAAGGAAGTGACTTAGAACGCATGGCGACCACGGCTGTCCACCCTGCTTGCATTAATAACCACAGTAAAATAGCGCCTTCATGACCGCCCCATGTAGAGGTGATTTTATAATACCAAGGTAAAGTGCTACTTGAATGATAAGCAACGTAAGACACGGTAAAATCATCGGTGAGGCTGGCGTAAATAAGAACAGCGAACGACAAAGCAACAAATGCAAATTGACCAATCGCTAATGATGGCGCTGCGCGCATCAAACGAAGGTTACCTGTGTGTGCTCCCCAAAGTGGAAAAATACACAACAGCACACTGAGCACCATGGCCAATGTTAAAGAAAAATAACCAATTTCGGGGATCATATCAGCTCCCACTATCTAAGTTATATTTTGGCTTTTCGTGCTTAATGCCTTTTACTGCCTCAGCAACTTCTGCCGGCATATATTCTTCATCATGCTTAGCCAACACTTCAAATGCTTCAATCACGTTAGGCTCTACTAACACACCTTGCGCAACAATCCCTTGTCCTTCACGAAACAAATCAGGCAAAATACCTTGATAACGTACCGTTACCAATGGGCCTGTATCAATCAGCTTAAAACTTACTTTTAAGCTTTGTTCATTTCTGATCACAGACCCTGGTACTACCATACCGCCAATTCTCAGCTTTTGACCTACAAACGGCTTTTCTTTATCGGGACCTTTACCATCAATTAATTCGCTGGGGGTGTAAAACAAATTAATATTTTCTTGTAAGGCGTACAACACTAAACCAATTGATCCACCAATACCAAAGAGTACGGCGATAATAACCAAAAGGCGTTTTTTACGTCTAGGGTTCACGAGGTTTGCTCCTGCTTAGAATTTTTAATTCGAGTTTCACGTGCAATTTGCTGCTCAACGGACGCTAAAATTCGTTTTTTGTCGCGTAACGAGCTAAATAAAATACCTAATAAAATCAATGCACATGTACCAAAAGAAAGCCATACATAAAAACCATAGCCTCCCATTGCAATAAAATCTGAAAACGAGTCAAACTGCATAATTACCCCTTAGTTAACAACTGTCGCACCCATGGGCGGTGCTTTTCACGGTGTAAAATTTCATTTTTAAGACGAATTAAAGTCACAGTACCGACAAACGCGGCAAAGGCTAAAATGTTAATCATTAACGGCCAAAACATACTTGGATCAACCGCATCGCGGTTAAATTTAGTGATGCTTGCTCCTTGATGCAGAGTATTCCACCATTCTACAGAAAAGTGAATTATAGGTAGGTTGATCACCCCTACTATGGCTAAAATTGACGCGGCGCGACCTGCTGACTTTTTATCTTCAAAGGCATGGTACAAAGACAACACCCCTAAGTATAAAAATAATAAAATAAGTTCAGAAGTCAGTCGTGCATCCCATACCCACCAAGCACCCCACATTGGTTTACCCCATGCGGCACCGGTAATTAAGGCTATTGCAGTCATACACGCGCCAACAGGCGCGATTGCAATTACCGCAAGTTCTGCATTACGTAATTGCCATACCAACGCAACAATGGCTGCAATCGCCATTGATGAATATGCGCCCATAGATAAAATAGCGGAGGGCACGTGAATAAAAATAATACGATAACTGTCTTTTTGTTGGTAATCGGCAGGGGCAAAACCTAACCCCCAAATCCAACCAACAATCATACTAACGACCGTTACTACTGCAAAATATGGCAGTAGAGTATTGCATAATTGATATGCTCGCTCTGCTTTCGCATACGGATGTAACCACTTCCACATATTAACTTACACTCACTTTTAATGCTGATGATATGGCAATTGGTGCACTGATAATCGCAACGACTAACATAGCACCAAGGATTGCAAGCTGACCACTGTAATCCAGCGACATAGTGCTGGTATCAATAGCGGAAGTTGCAAAAATTAAAACTGGAATATACAAAGGCAACACTAATAAGCTCATTAAAATGCCGCCTTTTTGTAATCCCACAGTCAAACCCGCCCCTATTGCGCCAATAAAGCTTAATAAAGGGGTTCCTAGTAATAGCGTTAATAACGTGGCCATTAAGGCCGTTGTTTCTAAATTTAGTAATAAAGCAAATAAAGGAGTCATAAAGACCAACGGTAAGCCGGTGATCACCCAATGAGCCGCAACTTTACCTAGCACGGTTAATGATAAAGGGTAAGAGGAAGCAATGAGTTGTTCTAATGAGCCATCGTTATAGTCATCTCTAAATAACTTATCGAGCCCAAGCATGGTTGATAATAAAGCCGCAACCCAAATAATGCCCGGTGCCATTCTTGATAACAACCCAGGTTCTGGCCCTATTGCTAATGGGAATAACGAGATAACAATTAAAAAAAACAAGATAGGATTAACTATTTCAGCGCGCTGACGAAAAGCGAGCTTAACGTCTTTGCTAAATACCGCGACAAATAACTGCCAATATGAGTGCTGTCTTGTCATTAGTGGCGGTACTCCAAAGTCAAGGTCTGTAGGTCACTAAAGTGGGTGGTTAGGTCTTGGTGTGTTGTTAACAAAATAGCGCCCCCTTTGATAAGTGCTCAGTAAAACGTTGCTGTAAAAAAGCAACGCCACTTTTGTCGAGCGCTGTAAAAGGTTCATCTAAAATCCATAACTTAGCTTCAGATAACCATAATCTAACCAAAGCTACTCGTCTTTGTTGACCCGCCGATAATGTTCTTACGGGCACATCTTCCAGCCCTACCAAACCTAACTTACTCAACAAAGGATATAAATCAGGTGTATTAACATAACCATTAATTGCCAACCAATGTGCTACATTTTCAAGTGCACTAAGTTGTACGTTAACTCCGGTTTTGTGGCCTATAAATAATAAATCTCTGGCGTATTCGTCATAATATTTTTTGATAGATTGATTAAGGTATAAAATATCACCTTCATCAGGCAGCGAAAAACCGGCAATGATGCGCAATAATGATGTTTTGCCAGCCCCATTAGGACCAGCTAACTGCATGATTTGACCGCTTTTAAGGCTAAAATTAAGTTCATCAAACAAACAACGCTCTTGCTTGATACAAGTAACGGACTTAATGTGTAACAAGATGACGATTCTCTCTGCCAAAAATTAGCGGTAAGTCTACCATAATGGTAGGGTAATACGAATATTGCTTTAGAACCGATTTACTTAAAATAAAGAAAACTTGATATAAAATAATGAACACACCAACGCACATTACAGTGACTAACCCACAGGTTAGTAATCAAACGAACAATTCAGGTCAATCTGCGTTACCAATACTGCCGCCTGAAGTACTAGCGGCAAAAAACATTCAGTTTTCTAAAGATTCAGTTACGCTTGATGTATTTATGAATAAGCATTGGCAAACAATTCGGCTCACTGTTAATGATGCACCGACAAATGTTGAAAAAATAGCAAGCGCTAATATACAGCTAAGTGCAGATGGTAAAAGCTTAACCATTATTCCTAACAACAGCACCTTATCAATTAAACAACCAGAACAGTTACAGCGGTTTTTAAACTTTATAAACACTCAAAGTGATATTCAAAACAACCCGCTATCGATACAAGTTACTTTAAAGCAAACGCCAAAACTGGTGATTGAAAAATTTAATGCCAGCATCGCCATTAATAAACAAGTAGCGCAATTATTAGCGCAAGAGCCCTCATTAAAAGGTATAATTGAGACTGATAGCAAAGGTACACGACTAAATATTATTAATCGTTTTGCTGACCTTGTGCATTCTCAACCTTTAAGCCAAGCAAAACTAACACAATTAGTTGCTAACAATTTAGGTCATGCTCAGCTTCATGCTACGCCCAAATTTGCGGTGTTAAATCCAAATACCGTAGCAGGCTCGTTAAATATTAACTTAAGTCATCAACAGTTATCTGAGCTTCCCATAACCCCGACTAAGGTAACGATTACCAGCCAAGCAGATAAACTATTAATTAAAACCGCTTATCAAAATATAACCGTGAAACTTAAAAACTCATTTAGTAAACCATTTAATAAGATGCTTTCACAGCAACCGCAAATTGCTATCGATTCGCAAAAAATTAAACTTCACCCACTTAGTGCCGTTAATAGCCCTATTCAATCATGGCTAAAAAGCAGCTTTGCTGATTTTAAAACGCGTATTTTAGATGCGGTAAAACATTTTGAAAGCAAGCCATTTACCACTGTATTAAACGCATCTCAAAAACCAAACATTGATGTTAATGAACAGCAACAATGGCTCGCGCCAACGCAAAAAATAGACATTACGCAATTAAAAAGCCCTTTAGGAACTGCCCCCCTTTAGTGCAACTAACCCAGCAGCTAAAAACCAGTATCTCTCTATGGCAACAGCGAGCGTTACCAACACCCGTAGACTTACACCCTGTTATTACCCAATCAGCACAAACAGCTAATAGCACCTTAACAGCCGTTAATCATTTACAACCGCTGGAAAAGCTATTATTGGCAACCGTGTTAAAACAAAGTGTAACCGCTCCAATTGAGCAAAAAGAAATTAGCAAACATGTTTTAAGCAGCCAACTAAACACTATCGTTGCTAAGGCGGCGGATCAGGGTACTGACTTAAACCGCTTAGTTAATCAGGCTTTTAACCGTATATTGTCAGAGAATAATTTACATCCGACCACCATACAACGTGAAATACTCAGCACCATAAAGCCGACACAACTAGCCAGTGAGACTTTGCAGAGTTCCTTTAATCGTGGTGTAGAACAGCTTTCATTAAGCATTTTAGCTGCACCGATTATTAACCATAACCCAACAGCGGTTAGCATCAATAATCAAACCGGTTTAGAAGCCCTGCTTCAAGTTTTATTACCCACCTTTAAAGTCGGTAATAGTACCAATAAGCTATTAGAGCAATTACAGCAACCACAAGTACAAGCATTAGCTGGCGAGTTAACACAAATCAAAAGCACCTTGAGCCAAGTGCAAGCTCCCGTTTTGAGCCAACAACCTGACACTAACTCCTTGGTGCAATTTTTATTACCCATGAAACTGCCCCCTGAAGCGGCGCAAACAGAAATATCTCTAGGGCAATATAAAAAGCCAAACAACGGCAAATTAGCGGATAAAAACGTGTGGTTTGTAAGGTTAAATTTTGATTATGCAGAACTAGGTAAACTACAAATAACCGCAGAGCTAATGGATAAAGCATTAGATTGTCAGTTATTAGCGTCCACTCAAGCTGTAAGCGCGTTGGCTCATCCACACCTTGATAATTTACGCTCAAAATTGGCAAAACAAGGCTTGCAAGTGGGCGACCTGAATTTAAAACGAGCAGATGACAGCCATCAAGCATTTTACCAATCCCATGCCATTATAAATATTAAGGTTTAGTCATGACGGATTCATTTAAAAGCAATTCAGCAATTGGGCTACTCTACGAGGCAGGTAACTCACCCACCGTTAGTGCTAAAGGATTTGGCGAGCTGGCAGATGAAATTATTGCCCAAGCTAAAGATAAAGGTATTTTAATCCATCAAGATGAAGCACTTGCAAATACGTTGTCGAAATTAGAGCTCGGCGAAGAGATCCCTAAAGAGCTTTACTTTGTTATTGCTGAGCTTATTGCTTTTTCATATGTAGTAAGAGGGAAATTTCCACCCGGATGGCAAGACTTTCAAGGAAAGCTCAATATAAAAGCGTAACCCTTTATGATAAAAACAAAAAGGCGCTAAGCGCCTTTTTGTTTGTGTAAAGAAAATAACAGCTCTGCTTCGGCGCGAGGTAGTTCACACTCGCGAATAACCTCATCTAAATCGGCACCTAGCTCGACCATTTTTACCGCTCGAGAGTATATTTTAGCATCTGGATCATCGTATTTTTGAGCAGCTTGTTGCTGTATCAGCTCTTGGTTTTGTTGTTCTACCTCAAGCACTCGTTTACCAATACTCATTAACCCAGTTCGTAACTCAGAAACTTCGCTACGTAAAATATTAATCTGCTCTGATGAATCTTTAAACTGCTGTAGTTGCGCATCAAGCTCATTCGCATAACGCTTTTTAAACATCACAATCAACAGCAGCGAGAATAGCCCAAATGCCAAACCCGCAATTGCAATACCAAGTAATAACATAATTTTATGTAGAGAAGCTTATATATCGCTTAACTCATCCCATTCGTCATCACTAAGTAGTTTATTTAAATCAACCAGAATAAGTAGCTCATTATCGCGGTTACACACACCTTGAATAAATTTAGCACTTTCTTCAGTACCCACGTTTGGTGCGCTATCAATTTCTGAGCTACGTAAATACACGACCTCAGACACGCTATCGGCTAAAATACCAATTACTTGTTCTTCAGCTTCAATAATCAAAATACGTGAATTGTCGGTCGCTTCAATATCAGGTAACCCAAAGCGAGAGCGAGTATCAATAACGGTAACAACATTACCACGTAAGTTAATAATACCAATTACATAAGAAGGCGCACCTGGAACAGGAGCAATTTCGGTGTAACGTAGTATTTCTTGCACTTGCATTACATTTACGCCATAAGTTTCATCTTCTAGCTTAAACGTAACCCACTGTAAAATTTCATCATTATTATCTGCACTTTTTTTAGCTGACAGTAATTTATCTTCACTCATGCTCTTACCTCGTAATGGTCATTACTTGTGACGGCTATCTAAGCCCTTCTCTAATAGTGCATTTAAATTATTAACATCTATTAAAGCACACATTTTTTCTTTAATTACTCCAGCAAGCCATGGGCGCTTACTGTCATTTGTACGCCATTTTACATCTTCTTTACTCAATGTAATGTTATTTATTAGTTTTTCTGCTAATAAACCCCACTGGCTATCACCTAAAGTGATTAGATATTGATAATTTAAAGATGCCTCTAACTGCTCATCATACTTTTCAGGCATAACCCAGCGTGCAGTATCAACAACATTGAGCTTTTCTTCTCGGTTGATCATGACACCTTTAAACCATTTAGGTTTACCAAATAAATGATTCACCTCTCCAAGCTCATGAATGCCGCCTAATGCTTTTAATGGCACTGCTAAGGTGAGTCCTGCTACTTCAAAAAATAATGCTTGGAATTCACCATCAAAGTATTCTGCTTCATTACCAAATGCTACATCATGTTCAGTTTCAAGCTGCTGCACTTGGTGAGAATCTATTTCTACATTCGTTACCTGCTCATGGCGTTTTTCAACCTCAACAACCGGCTCAACTACCGATTCAACCTGAAGTGATTGCTCTTTTTGCTCTTCATACGCTACCTGCTCAAGCAATTTAGCAACAGGCTCAAGGTCTTTCGCTGGTACGTCATCAGATAATAACGCCCCTAAATACTGAGTGACTACTTTTTCATTAGCAAATAATTGCTTACTCATTTATCAACCTTGTTTTATTAAATATTCAAGCAATGCTTTATAAGCATAGACTCCACGCGCATTAGGGCAAAAATCAATAGGCACCTTTTGCGCTAAACTCGCATCTCTAAATTTTGTATCAACAGGAATCACACCTGGCCATACTTTTTCTTTGTATGTATCTTGTAATGTTTTATAGGCTTCAAGTGACGCTTTAGTACGCTTATCATACATAGTTGGAATTATAGTATATTCATAGCTTTTCGCTTGCGAGGTTTGCATTAATTCCATAGTACGCATCATTCTATCAAGCCCCTTAAGCGCTAAGAACTCAGTTTGTACTGGCACCAACACTCTTTCGCAAGCAGCAAGGGCATTGACCATAAGTACCCCTAAAACTGGCGGGCAATCTAAAATTGCGTAATCGTAATGCTCGCTAATTTTAGCCAGTGTTTTTTTTAAAATCAGGCCCATCCCCGTTTTATTACCCATACTACGGTCAAGTGTAGCAATCGCCATTGTGGCAGGTAATATATCAAGATTTTCTATAGTTGAAGGGCATAATGCTTGCAATATTTCTTCGCTTTTCATGCTCGAGCCGCGACTGAAAATATCGTAAACACTGACCTCTAAATCTTCTGAATCAATGCCAAAGTAATAAGTTAACGATGCATGTGGATCGGTATCAATCAGTAACACTCGCTTACCTTGAAGCGCAAGGATGCCAGCAAGGCTAACCGCTGTAGTGGTTTTGCCTACCCCTCCTTTTTGATTGGCTACTGTCCAGATTTTCACATTACATCCTAATTACTGTTCATTACGCGTAGTAACACGAATACCACCATGCTCTAAGCGAATTATTTTTATTGTATCGTCTTGAGTAGGCAGCTCAACTTCAGCTGGTTTAATAGCTTCAGGAAGTTGCTGCTCAGTATCCTCATCCGCTGACTCTAAAACCAAGCCGTATTTGGAAAGCGCAATCACCACTTTGCGGTTTTCAGCCCGCCCGGCTTCGGTATCATTATCGGCAAAAGGTGAGTATTGGCCATATCCCTCAATTGCCATGCGCGCAGATTGAATACCTAAGCGCTCTAATTCAACTAATATTGATGTTGCACGTGCCACCGACAACTCCCAATTAGAGCGAAATATTTCATTGCGAATAGTTTCGTTATCTGTGTATCCCCGTACTCTTATATAGTTATCGACAGGTGCGATTATTGCTTCAATCTTTTTTACAACGTCTATAGCTTGATTATGCGCAACGGCACTACCGCTGGCAAACAACAACCCAGAATTAAGCTCAATAACCAGCCAATCTTGACTAAGCTCTAAGCTTGCATCGCCACTACGTATTTCATCAATGAGGGACGACTGTAGTTTGACCAGTAAACTGTCGAGTGGCTTACCTAAGTGACGCTGGCTGATATTGCTATTATCACTTTGGCCATCGAGCAATACTGGCCCTTGTTCTTGTTTTTGAATACTTTCGCCATATAAAACTTCAGCCTCGGGAGTCACTCTTTCAAGCAACAAAGCATCGCCGTTTACTCCCTTACCTTGCTGAGAAAATTGTTTAGCTGACTTATCAAAAACATGCTCAAGAGAGTCAGATAAAACTTGTATATTGTCTTCTTTGTTTATTGCAATAGCATACAATACAACAAAAAATGCAAACATGATGGTCATGTAATCTGCATAAGAGACTAGCCAACGCTCAGTATGTTGGCTTTTAAAGTTTTGATGACGTAACCGGCGGCGCAGCATAACCGCTAATGAGCCTGTAAAATAGGACGTTCAACGCGGTAAGCTTCAAGCTTTAATTCTATATTAATAGGGCTCTCGCCTTGGCTAATGGCAATAACGCCTTCAGCTAGCATTTCATGGTAAAGCATTTTTTGCTCAACCCGTTGCTTTAATTTATTGGCCATGGGCAAAAACAGTAAATTCGCCAAACCTACACCATATATAGTCGCAATGAATGCAGTGGCAATACCTGTTCCTAATTGCTCAGGATCGTTGATAAACGACATAGCTTGGATCAGTCCAAGCACAGCACCTAAAATACCAATAGTTGGGCTGTAACCTCCCATCGCTTCATACACTCGGCTAGCTTCCAGCAATCGTTCTCGTTCAAGTAATAAATCAATCTCGAGAGTATCGCGAAGCTTTTGATCTGAGCAGCCATCAACTAATAAACTAAGCCCTTTAGTGGCATATGGATCAGAGTGAGTAAGTGCTTCGTTTTCGAGCGCTAAATAGCCCTCTTGGCGAGCTTTATGCGACCAGCGCTTTACTTGTTCAATCGCATCTTCAATATCGTGGTCATTAGTAACAAAAACCCAATGAGTAATACTAAGCATTTTCTTAAATGTATTGGCTGATGTTTGCAGCATCACGGCTCCTAATGTGCCGCCTAATACAATAATTAGTGCAGGGCCATTAAACAGAGCAGATACCACACCTCCCTCTAAAGAATAACCGATTGCAATAGCACCTAATGCAACCAATAATCCTAAAATAGAAAGCTTATCCACAGCCAATCTCTCTTTTTAAACGCGCAGCAACATCATGAAGACCTATGCTTTCACTTGCTAATCCTGCACTTGCTACTGCTTGCGGCATACCATATACAACACAGCTTTTTTCATCTTGAGCCCAAATTGTAGCGCCAGATTGTTTAAGCATACGAGCACCATCACGACCATCCGCGCCCATACCAGTCAAAATAACGGCAAGTACATCACCTTGGTATGCTTTTGCTGCACTAGCAAAGGTTATGTCAACACTAGGCTTATAGCTTACTCGTTCATTTTTATCTTCAAATACGCGTAGTGTTCTGTTTGACCCCCGTCCTTCTACCATCATTTGCTGCCCACCTGGTGCTAAATATGCACAGCCAGGTTGAAGCCTATCGCCTTGCTGTGCTTCTTTTACTTTAATTTTGCACAAGCTATCTAATCGGGTTGCGAACGCAGGTGTAAATGCCGCAGGCATGTGTTGTATGAGGAGTATTGGATGTGGGAAATTAGCTGGTAACTGAGTCAAAATCGTTTGTAGTGCAACCGGTCCACCTGTTGATGTGCCAATAGCAACTAGTTGATACTGTTTACCACTTGCACGCACTGATGTGCTACTAGAAGGCGTTGGGCTTGCGCTTTTAAAGCTACGATCAGGTTGCACTATAGGCTTATTAGCAAAGCGCTCAGAAGTACTTGGCGCTGGTTTGCTACTTGGAGCAGCAGGCGCTCTGGTAATTCTACCAATTCGCTGGCGGCCTATTTCCTTAACTTTATTTTGTAATAGCTTTATTGCATCGTCGTTGTTACGTGCAATATCTTCAAACTTTTTCGGTAAAAAGTCCATCGCACCAGCATCAAGTGCATCTAAGGTAGCAGATGCCCCTGCACGCGTTAACGACGAGAACATTAAAATAGGAGTTGGATTACTCGCCATTATCTCTTTAACTGCGCTGATGCCATCAAGCACAGGCATTTCAACATCCATGGTGATCACATCGGGTCGTAGTTGAGCTGTTTTATCGACAGCTTCTCGACCATTTACAGCGAAACCTATAACTTCAATGCCGCTGTCTTGTTCAAGTATTTCACTCACTCTGCGGCGAAAAAAGCTTGAATCATCAACTACTAAAACTTTAACAGCCATTTCGCTCTCTTATTCAATGAATGGGTAGGCATAAAATGTATGCCTACTTTTAATTATCCAGCGTAATGCTTTAACATATTTGGCACATCTAGGATCAGTGCAATACCACCATCAGAGGTGATTGTTGCACCTGCCATACCTGGCGTACCTTGAAGTAATGCGTCTAGAGGCTTAATTACCACTTCTTCTTGACCAATGAGCGAGTCAACAACAAAACCCACTTTTTGAGTTCCTATTTGCACAATAACCACATGACCTTGTGCTTTTCGCTGACCTCTATCGGCGCCTTTAATGAGCCAATGTTCAAGGTAGAATAGTGGAATTGATTTTTTACGAACAATTATAGTTAGCTGGCCATCAACCACATTGGTTTTTGTTAAATCTAAATGGAATATTTCACTCACACCCGCCAGCGGCAACGCAAAGGTTTGTTCCCCAACTATTACCATTAAGGTAGGCAGTATCGCTAGAGTAAGTGGCACTTTAATTTCTAAAGTAGTACCAACACCCATTTCTGATTTGATATTCACCGAGCCATTGAGTTGGGTGATTTTTGTTTTAACCACATCCATACCAACACCACGGCCGGAAATATCTGAGATCTCTTCTTTAGTTGAAAAACCAGGTGCAAAAATAAGATTATATGCTTCAGTATCAGAAAGACGACTCGCTTGGTCGTGATCAAGCACCCCTTTACTAATCGCAATCTTTTTAAGCTTTTCAGCATCCATACCGGCACCATCATCTTGGATGGTAAGTAGGATATGATCGCCTTGTTGAGAAGCTGATAAAGTCACAGTACCCGTTCTAGGTTTACCCGATGCTTCACGAACATCTGGCATTTCAATACCATGATCCACTGAGTTGCGCACTAAATGCACCAATGGATCTGCCAATGCTTCTACTAAGTTTTTGTCTAAATCAGTGTCTTCACCAACAAGTAATAAATTAATATCTTTTTGTAGCGTTCGTGCTAAATCTCGAACTACACGGGGAAAACGGCCAAACACTTTTTTGATTGGCTGCATTCGCGTTTGCATTACCGCACCTTGGATATCAGCAGTCACTACATCTAAATTAGAAATAGCTTTGCCCATAGCCTCGCTGTCAGAGTTTGTTGCCAGACTCACCAAACGGTTTCGCACAAGTACCAGCTCGCCTACCATATTCATTATTTGGTCTAAACGTTTGGTGTCAACACGAACCGTTGTTTCTGCCGGTGGAGGCGCTGCTTTTTTAGGCGGCGCGGCCTTGGCTGGCTGTGGAGCAGGCGCCGGCTTAGCAGGCTCTGCTTTTGGTACCGGTTTCGGTTCAGGTTTCGGTACAGGTTTCGGTGTAGCAGCAGGTGCAGACTTGTTTGCGGCTACGGGCTCAGGTTTACTTGCCGGAGCCGATGCTTCTATAGCTTTAGGTGCACCTTTGCCATGTAATTCATCTAGCAAAGCTTCAAATTCATCGTCACTTATTTCATCATCGCCCGCGCTTGAGTCACTATTTTGTGAATCTACTACAGGAGCTGATGGTGCTTGCTGTGGTGTACTTGCAGTGCTTTGAGTAACTTCGCCAAAACTACCAACACCATGAAGCTCATCTAATAAGCTATCAAATTCATCATCTGTAATATCGCCATTTACATCACTGTCGCTTGATGGGGATTGTTTTTCTTGCGTGGACTGGCCCTTACCATGAAGCTCATCAAGAAGACTTTCGAACTCATCTTCAGTTATTTCATCAATCTGAGAGTCTGAGCTACTACTATCTGGGCCGCTAAATAATTCATCAAATGCGAATGGGTCTTCTTCAGAATCATTGCTAGGTTGTTCTACAGCGGCCTCAGGTTCTACTGATGGGGTTTCAACAGAGGCTGTATCTTCTTCAACTACAGCATCGCCGGCTAGCTCTTCTGCCGTCGGTGGTTGTCCAAGCTTATGAAGGACTGCAAGTAACTCTGGATCAGCAGGTTCTGGCTGGTCACGATTTTTAATTGTGGCAAACATTTCATTAATGGTGTCGAGCGCTTGTAAAATTACATCCATTAATTCAGAGTTAACTGTTCTTACACCTTGGCGCAATAAATCAAACACGTTTTCAGCACCATGACATGCATCAACAAGCTCTGTCATTGCCAAAAAGCCGGCGCCACCTTTTACAGTGTGGAAACCACGAAATATTGCGTTTAGTAGTTCAGTATCATCTGGGTTGTTTTCCAGTTCTACTAACTGTTCAGATAAAAGCTCAAGGATTTCTCCGGCCTCTACTAAAAAGTCTTGTAAAATATCTTCATCGACTTCAAAGCTCATGCAGTACTCTCCTATTAGAAGCCCAAACTTGATAATAGATCATCAACTTCATCTTGATCAGATACAACATCATTACGCGATTCTTTATCAATAATAGGCCCTTCAGGGCCTGCTAGTGTTTGTGCAACAATGGAATCTTCTGTTTCTTCTGGTTGTTCGGTCTGTTGTGTTGGCTCAACCTCACCTTGTGCTGCAAATGCAGTTAACAAGTGGATCAAGCTTTCTTCAACTTCACGCACAAGTTCAATAACACGACGAATAACCTGACCAGTTAAATCTTGATAGTCTTGAGCCATCAATACATTGGTCATCAACATCTGCAACTCATCAGTTTTATGATGAGAGCTGTTCATAAACTTATCAATACTATGACAAAGTGACTTAAACTCACCAAGCTCAATTTCCCGGTTCATTAACCGATCCCACGTTGGCTTGATATCAGAAATTTCGTCAGCAATTTCTTGCGCTAAAGGTAAGCTAGCTTCAACTGCATCCATTGTTTTATTGGCTGCATTCTCAGTCATTTCCATGACATAGTTGAGGCGTTTCTTAGCATCAGGGATGGCATCAGTGGTAATATCTGTTAAGCGCGTATCTAACTCGAAACTCTTTAAAGCTTCATGTAATTGACGCGTTAACTTACCTACCTCAGCAAATAACTGTGATTGCTCTTGTGAAGCTGTTTCTAAAATTAACTGATTCGCTTTATCTTGCTCACCATTTTCTAAAAAAACAACCAACTGGCGAGCTTGTTCTAAAGTAATCTGAGGCGCAGCAGGTGCTGACATAAGCCTCTCCCTCTCATTAACCTAAGCGTTCGAACACTTTTTCTAATTTAGTCTTCAATGTACCTGCAGTAAATGGTTTAACAATATAACCATTTACACCTGCTTGGGCGGCAGCTACTATTTGTTCTTTTTTAGCTTCTGCTGTAACCATTAAAACAGGAATATGCTTTAATTTGTCATCAGCTCGAATTGCCCTCAAAAGATCAATACCTTGCATGCCTGGCATATTCCAATCTGTTACAACAAAATCAAATACTTGATTTTGCAACATAGGTAAAGCAGTTGACCCATCATCCGCTTCTTGAACATTGGTAAAACCTAAATCGCGCAACAGGTTTTTAATAATACGTCTCATTGTTGAAAAATCATCAACAACAAGAATTTTAATGTTTTTATCCAAAACATCCTCCAGTGAGGCCTGAACCTTTATTTACTTACTTCTAGTTTATCCAGTCATTGATTTTTGCTTTAAGCTTAATCATCGCCTGACCATGTATCTGACTTACACGCGACTCACTAACATCGAGTATATGCCCAATTTCTTTTAAATTCATTTCATCGTTATAGTACAAAGAAAGCACCATTGCATCTTTTTCCGGTAACGACTTTATCGCATTGAGTAAAGACTCATTAAACCGTTCATTTTTAACATTATTGAAAGGTTTGTCTAGTGCTAAATCTTGGCCATGAGGTGTAATCACATCATCGTCAATACCAAGGTCCTCAATGCCCAAAACTTTGCTTACATTGACATCATTTAAAATATGATGGTACTCATTTAACGAAATTTCAAGTTTTTCAGCCACTTCACTATCTTTAGGTTCACGATTTAAACTGTTTTCAAGCGCGACTATCGTCTCTGCTACTAGTCTACTTTTTCTGTGAACTGAACGTGGAACCCAATCACCTCGTCGCATTTCATCTATCATTGCACCACGAATACGAATACCCGCAAAGGTTTCAAAACTCGCGCCTTTACTGGCATCGAAGTTTTTTGAAGCCTCTATTAAGCCAATCATACCTGATTGAATTAAATCATCTAGTTGCACACTGGCCGGTAAACGAGCAATTAAATGGCATGCCACTTTTTTGACTAATGAGGCATGCTTTTCAACAATCATATTTAAATTCTGTGCTGACTGATATCCCATAGCTCTATTCACCGGTATTGTCATCGTTAGTTACTAACTAGCTTCTCAATAAAAAACTCTAAATGACCCGAGGCTTGACTAGGTGTTTGCCACTTAGTAATTTTTGTCGCCAGTGTTTTAAAAGCAATCGCAGCAGGAGACCCTGGAAAAACTTCAACTATCACTTTTTGGCGACGCGTTGATTTGCGCATATTCTCATCATAAGGAACTGTTGCAACCAACTCCATGGTTATATCTAAAAATCGGTCGGTTACTTTTGATAGTTTAGCAAATAATTCCTGCCCTTCACGTAAGCTACGCACCATGTTGGCAACAATTTTAAATTTTTCTACTTTGTGTTCACGACTCAGTACTTTAATTAGTGCATAAGCATCAGTAATTGAGGTTGGCTCATCACATACCACCACAACCACATCTTGTGCGGCACGAGAAAAGCTCAAGACCATGTCAGAAATACCTGCTGCGGTATCCACAATTAAAATATCAAAATCGGTGTTAAGCTCGCTAAATGCACGGATAAGTCCAGCATGCTCTGAAGGAGATAGCTCAACCATACTTTGCGAGCCCGATGTTGCAGGTACTATTTTTATGCCTGCGGGGCCTTCAACTAAAATATCTTCGAGTTCACATTCACCTGATAAAACATGAGACAAGTTACGCTCTACACGCAGTCCAAGCATAACATCACAATTAGCTAACCCTAAATCAGCATCTAATACCAGCACACGCTTGCCTTGTTGGCCTAACGCGATTGCCGTGTTAAGGGATACGTTTGTTTTTCCCACTCCACCTTTGCCGCCGGTGACAGCGATAACTTTTACGCCGTTATTATTATTACTCATTTTGCGAAGGCCGCTTGCTTGATCTAAAACTGTGTTAATCATACATCTCTACTGTGTTCGACGCCACTGATTGGTGTCGTGATTGTTGTGCTTTTATTCTTTTTAAATACAATTGCTCAGCTTTTTTTACTAGTTTTTCAGCATTTGCCACTCTGATATCTTCTGGTACTCGCTGACCATTAGTAAGATACCCTATTGGGAGACGATTTTGAATCGCAATACTAATAATCTCACCTAAACTCAATGACTCATCTAACTTAGTAAAAATACATCCACTAAGCTGTACTTTTTTAAAGTGCCTTACTGTCTCTTGTAATACATTGATTTGCGCTGTAGCACTTAATACTAAATAACTACGTATATCCACACGTTGATTACGCATTAAGGTATTAAGCTGCTCAGTTAAACGTAAATCTCGCTGACTCATTCCTGCTGTATCAATTAAGACTAGACGTTTATTTCGTAAATGGTATAAAACTTCTGCTAATTCATTTGCATCTTTAACTTGTTTTACGCCACAGCCAATAATTCGACCGTAAGTTGCTAGCTGCTCATACGCACCAATACGGTAGGTATCAGTGGTAATAAGCGCAACTTTATCAGCACCATACTTTTGCGCACCTAATGCAGCTAATTTTGCAACCGTGGTGGTTTTACCTACTCCTGTTGGGCCGACTAGAGCATAAACACCACCTTGGCGAAGAATTTCGTTGTTAGTGGTTTGCATTTGATCTTCAACCATATTCAATAAGGCTTTCCAACCTTGTTGGCGAGATACAGCATCGGGTACAAAGCATGCCATCTGCTCAGCAACGTCTTTATCTATTCCCATACCCACTAAACGGTCAATCATACATGCACGGGTTGGATCGCGACGTGCCATATCTTGTTGCATTAAACCTGACACTTGATGTTCTAGTAATTGACGAATTGCGTTCATTTCTTCGCGCATGGTGCTTATATCACTCGACTCGTTTTGCATCGTTTGCTGGCGTGGTGCACTCGGTGAGTCTAAATCGTCAAAACCACTGTCTAAATCATCAAAACCTAAGCTATCAGCTTGAGTACGAGGACGTGCAGGCGCACTTTGTTCACGTTCAAACATATTTTTAGGTCGAGATTGCACAGCTTCTTGTTCTTGATAATGGCCAGAAGTATCAATACCTGATTGTGAAAACATTGACGCAAGCTCTGCTGAACGAGGACGGGGAGATTGACGTTCTAATAAAGCTTGTAAACTGTCTGCCACCTTTGCTTGTGGCTTAGGTTGAGCGCGCTGTGGCTCTGGTTTTACAAAGTTATGTGAGCTCTGGGTATGTGCAAATGAAGCACTTGCAGCTGGTTGGCTTTGAGGTTGCTCTGGCGCTTTTGTCGCGGCTTTGTCGTAATCAACAGCAGCAACAATTTCAACGCCATTAGCTAGTTTCTTATTTGACATAATAACCGCATCAACACCAAGCTCTTCTTTTACTTCTTTTAGTGCGGTGCGCATGTCTTTAGCAAAAAAACGTTTAATTTTCATAATTCAAACCCCTTTAAAATCTTATTGTTGGCCTACAGAGCTGACAATCTTGATCTGTCTTTCATCTGGTATCTCTTGATAAGACATCACTCGCAATCCTGGAATGGTGTATTTAACAAATCGAGATAACACAGTGCGTAACATTCCTGACGTTAGCAATATTGAAGGTTCACCGGCCATTTCTTGATTTTGATGTGCTTCATTCAATGATGTTTGAAGTCTATCAGCAAGTCCTGGTTCTATTCCGGCACCTTCATCACCTGCATTTTGAAGTGACTGATGCAACATCTGTTCCAACTCAGGCGCCAAGGTTATGACAGGGATTTCAGAAGACATACCAACAGCATCTTGAACGATTAATCTACGCAACGATATTCTCACTGCAGCCGTTAATACATCAGGGTCTTGGCTACGAGGGCCATACTCAACAAGGGTTTGAACAATCGAACGCATATCTCGTATTGCTACCCCTTCATTTAATAAGTTTTGTAGTACTTTAACGATGGTGGTCAGCGGTAATACATCCGGTACCAGCCCTTCAACTAAGCGAGGGTGGCTTTTACCTAACATATCTAATAAGTTTTGTACTTCTTCGTGGCCAAGCAATAATGCGGCGCTATTTGTGAGTAACTGGCTAATATGAGTGGCCACAACGGTTGCTGAATCAACTACGGTATAACCTAAAGATTGCGCTTCATCTTTTTGATCTGGTTTTATCCATACCGCATCTAAACCAAATGCAGGGTCTGTAGTTTCAATGCCTTTGAGCGGGCCAAACACTTGGCCAGGATTAATTGCCAGTTCATCGCCATGTTTAAGCTCACCCTCACCACTTGATACACCCATCATGGTGATGCGATACGCATTTGGGTCGAGCTCAAGATTATCGCGGATATGCACTGGCGGCACTAAAAAGCCTAGCTCTTGAGATAATTTTTTACGCACCCCTTTAATACGGTTTAACAGCTCGCCACCTTGTGATTGGTCTACTAAAGGAATTAACCGATAACCCACTTCTAAGCCAATAACATCAACTTGCTGTACATCATCCCAACCCAGTTCTTTTTGTTCTTGTTTAGCCGCAATCCCGTTACCTGAGGCTGCATTTTCAGCTTCTTCGGCCTCAGCAGCCGCCAATTTAAGTTTGTTTTGCTGAGTGTAGTATGCAAGGTAACCTAAAAGCGCACCTAAACTTAAAAATGCAATATGCGGCATACCTGGGACTAAACCCATAGTAATGAGGATACCAGAGGCAATAAATAATGATTTTTCGTTTCCTAGCTGCTGCTTAAACTGATCGCCCATATTGTGCGATTCATTTTGACGCGTTACAACAATCGCAGTACCAATTGAAAGTAGTAATGAAGGTAATTGCGCTACTAAGCCATCACCAATGGTCAATAGTGTGTACACTTCCATAGCACGTGAAAAGCTCAAGTCATGCTGGATCATGCCAACAAATAAACCACCTACAATATTAATCACTAAAATGACGATACCTGCGATAGCATCCCCTTTTACAAATTTACTGGCACCATCCATAGAACCATAAAAGTCGGCTTCACGGGTTACTTCATCACGACGCTCTCTAGCTTGCTCTGCACTAATAAAGCCAGCATTCATATCTGCATCAATCGCCATTTGCTTACCCGGCATAGCATCAAGGGTAAAACGTGCTGACACTTCTGAAATACGCCCTGCACCTTTGGTAATTACCACAAAGTTTATGATAATTAGAATCAAAAATACCACTAAACCCACGGCGTAGTTACCACCAATAACCACCGAGCCAAATGCTTCAATTACCTTACCAGCAGCATCACCACCATTATGACCCTCAAGTAGTACCACCCGGGTACTGGCTACGTTAAGTGCTAAACGCATGATTGTGGCGATTAACAACACAGCTGGAAACATGCCAAATTCAAGCGGCTTCATGGTATATACGGTGACCAGTAATACTACTAATGCGAGCGCGATATTAAACGAAAATAATATATCAAGCAGAAATGGAGGCAGGGGTAAAATAACCATGCCAAGCGCAGCTAAGACTAAAAGCGGTGTACCAACGCCCTTTGCATATTCTTTTTTATCTTTATTAAGTTGTTGTAATACCGCTTTAAATTCCATAACTCTACAATTTCAAAAAATTGACACTACGCTGAAATTGCAATAACTATTCCAAGTTAGTTGGTTGGTGGTTAATACTTAAATTCATCAGGGATTGGCAGCTTTTTATTAAGCGCAACAGGGCGTTTTCCACGGCCTTTTTTAAACCGTTTAAGCTGAAATACATAGGCAAGCACTTGAGCAACTGCTGTAAAGAGCTGATCGGGAATTTGATCCCCTACTTCAGCGGTATGATAAAGCGCTCGCGTTAAGGTCGGCGACTCAACAATGGGCACTTCATTACCCAAAGCAATTTTACGAATTTGCATAGCGAGTTCGTCAACACCTTTGGCTAGTACAATAGGCGCTCCAGCTCGCTCTGTGTCGTATTTTAAAGCCACTGAGTAATGAGTCGGGTTGGTAACAATAACATCGGCATCGGGAACATCTTGCATCATTCTCTTTTGCGACATTTGACGTTGGGTTTGCCTGATACGCGCTTTGATTTGCGGATCACCCTCAGAGTTTTTATATTCATCTTTTACTTCTTGCATCGTCATTTTAAGCTGTTTGTTATGGCTATAACTTTGAAATGGCGCATCAATAGCTGCAATAATAATTAAGGTGCAAGATAACCCTAAAAACATCCAGGCTAATATTTCTAAAGCATGCACGATATTGCCCGGCGCACTTTCTATACTCAAATGTAATATTTCATCAAAATAAACATTAATTAAAAAGATAGCGAAGGTCGCCACTAGGCCAAACTTTAATAATGACTTAAGTAGTTCAATAGCCGCTTGCGGCCCAAACATCCGAGTAAAACCTTTCATTGGCGACATTTTACTGGCTTTGGGCGCAGCTGCCTGCCAGCTAAAATTAAAGCCGCCAAGCATGGTGTTACCAATAAACGCAGCGAGTACAATAATAAGTACAAACATCGACATAGGAAATAACAGTACGTCGGCCACCTCCCCCCACACCGCAAACATTTTTGTGGTGTCGTAGGTTTCATTGCGATTAAGACTAAGCATTCTGCCCATAATTCGGTACAAGCCTTTGCCAATTTCAGGGCCGTACATTAATAGAGAAATAGCAGAAAAAATAAGTACAAACATAGTACCTAGCTCTTTAGAGCGCGCTATTTGGCCTTTCTTTTTGGCATCATCAACTTTTTTGGGCGTGGGTTCTTCGGTTTTTTCTTGTCCTGAATCTTCAGCCATTACGCTCTCCTAAGGGGAACAACCAACTAGAGTACACATTAGCTCAACCATTTTTAGCCATTGGAACTCAAACTGAGTGATAAAGTTACCGAGGGTAGCCCAAATAATAACGAGCCCTGCCACTAAGGTAAACGGAAAGCCTATAGAGAAGATATTTAACTGTGGGGCAGCACGGGTCATGATGCCAAATGACATATTAATTACAAGCATGGCCGTTAATGGCGCTAACGAAAGCACTAGTGCAGTGGTAAACATCCAACCACCCCATGTCACTATGTCCCAATAATGATCAACCGCCCACCAATTACCATCAATTGGCAATACCTGAAAACTATGTACCACCATTTGAATCATCATTAAATGGCCATTAAATACAAAAAATAACAAGGTAGCTAAAATGAGGTAGAACTGCCCTACAGCAGGCACACTCATTCCATTTGAGGGGTCAACAACAGACGCAAAACCTAAACCAGTTTGCATAGCAAGGATTTGCCCGGCTAAAACAAATGTATTGAGCAGTAGTGTGGATGCAAAACCAATCGCAACACCAATCAGCATTTGTTGTAGCACCACTAAAACCATTTCAAAAGAAAATAAATTAGTAAATGTAGCTGGAGGTAAAACAGGCACAACTAAAAATGTGACTACAACAGCCAAGCCCATTTTAATTCGAGAAGGGACGTTTTTAGCGCCAATACCCGCCATAATCATGATCATTGAGCTAATACGCACCAAGGGCAGTAAAAAATCACTTAACCATTGAATAACAACGGAAAATGGAAACTCCATCGTTAACCTGCTATTTCGGGTATAAGAAGCACTAAGCGATTAAAAAAATCCATCAGCTCTTGAGTAAACCAATGTCCACCCACTATTAACGCACTAATAGTAATTAATAGACGCGGTAAAAAGCTCAGTGTTTGTTCATTAATTGAGGTTGCCGCCTGAAATACTGCCACTACTAAACCAATAATTAAACCAGGTACCACAATAGCAGACACCAGCTTAATCACTAAAAATAGGGCTCCACTTAAAATATCAACAAATACTTCAGGTTCCATGGGCGACTCCTAGAGTGATTGGTTCAAAGTAGAAAGCACCACTATGTGCCCAACCCAAAGCTTTTAGCGAGCGTACCCATCACCAAGCTCCAACCATCAACCAATACAAACAACATAATCTTAAACGGTAGCGATACAATCATGGGGGATAGCATCATCATACCCATGGCCATCAACACCGATGCAACCACCAAATCGACAATCAAAAAGGGGATGAAGAACATAAAACCAATAATAAAGGCCGTTTGTAGCTCACTGGTCACAAACGCCGGAATAAGAACAATCATTGGCGTTGCTTCGGGTGAATCAAGCTGATCGTACCCAGCTATTTTTGCAAAGGTTTCTAAGTCTTTTAATCGTACTTGAGAAAGCATAAAAGCTTTCATTGGCTCTTTAGCTAAATCGAGTGCTTCTAGTGATGTTACCTGTTCACTTAAGTACGGTTCGATTGCACGTTCGTTTATTTGCTCATAAATAGGCGCCATAATAAAAATACTTAAAAACAGCGACATACCTAGTAATACTTGATTCGAAGGGGTTTGCTGTAAGCCAATCGCTTGGCGCAAAATAGCCAATACTACAATAATTCGAGTGAACGAGGTCATCATGATAATGGCTGCTGGAATAAAGCTCATTGCCGTCATGATCGCTAACACTTGTAGCGTCACTGAATAGTCTTGCGTGCCATCTGGATTACTTGTGATCGTAAGCGCGTCAATCCCTTCTGCATTAACACCAGGAATGAACACGATGGCAAGAATAATAAGCAGCCATTTGGTCATAATATTAATTCTTTTTATTTTGATTAAGTTGTGGGTTTAACATTTTGCCAAAACGCTTCGCTAATTCTGGTAACTCTTTCTCTGTTAGGGGGTTTTCTAACTTGTGTAAATAATTAATGCTATGTGGAGTTACACCTAATAGATGCTGTGCATTATCTATCTCAACTACCATCAAGCGCTCGCGTGAGCCTAAAGGGAGGCTGCGAATCACTTTGAACTCATCGTTATTGGTTAAATTTGGATTAAGCTTTTTAACAAAAAAAGCCAACACTAAAATTAACACGACCACCACACCTAACGACATCACCATTGAAATAATGTCTGTGGTGGGTGTTGCAGCATCGGTAGCTGCAAACACAGAATTGCTTAAACCAAGTAATGCTATCATCGTAACTTTTTGATCCGTTCAACCTGACTAATTACATCAGTTAAGCGAATACCAAACTTATCGTTCACCACAACCACTTCACCATGTGCTATCAATGTACCGTTAACTAATACATCAAGCGGTTCACCAGCAACCCTATCAAGCTCAACAACTGAGCCTTGGTTAAGTTGTAATAAGTTACGAATATTAATTTTAGAACGCCCTACTTCCATCGAAATAGTAACGGGAATATCTAAAATAGTGTCGAGTTTACGTTTTTCTTCACCGCTGAGCTCATGCTTTGAATCATCCAGCTCATCAAGCTCGGTTACTTTAACCTCTGCACTATCATCATCAGTTCCCTCAGCCTCAGCAAGTGCTGCTGCCCATTCGTCCATCGTATCTTGATCATCGCTCATACTTTTAACCTTTTAATCAATTACCAGTCTAAGTCTACACCGTTTGAAAGGTGTAAATCATCTTCTAGTTCTGCTAATTCTGCATCTGAATCAATTTTTTTGCCGCCTTTAGTAAAGACATGCAGCTCAGATTTAACTGAATCAGGGCGTTTAATTTTTTCACTAATTTGTAGCGCAACGTTATCGCGTGAGCGACCCATTTTAGCTCTAAATGTTGGCAACTCTTCAACAAACACAGTAATATGCTCAGGCATTTCAACAGGAATAATATCCCCCGCCTTGAGCTCCATAATTTGTTTTAAGCTTAAATCAACTTCAAGTAGCTGAGTCGACAAATCGACTTCCACATCCATTATTTCGTCACGAAGCGCTTTACTCCAACGTAAATCGGTATCTTCAGTATCAGACTGAACACCTGCATCCAGTAGCTCTCGAATAGGTTCGAGCATTGAATAAGGCAGCGCAATATGAAAGTCACCACCGCCGCCATCAAGCTCAATATGAAAAGAGCTAATAACCACTACTTCGGTTGGGCTAACAATGTTAGCCATAGCGGGATTCACCTCAGAATCAAGATACTCAAACGACACATCCATAACCGGTGCCCATGCTTCTTTGTAATCTTCAAAGATTATTTTTAACAGCATTTGCACGATACGGCGCTCTGTTGGGGTAAATTCACGCCCTTCAATTTTGGCATGATAACGACCATCGCCACCAAAAAAGTTATCTACCAGTATAAAGACTAAGCGCGCCTCCATGGTAATTAAACCAGTGCCTTTTAGTGGGCGAAAACGCACCATATTCAAACTGGTTGGTACAAATAAGGTATGAATATACTCACCAAATTTGATCATTTGCACGCCATTAATTGACACCTCAGCGGTGCGGCGCATCATGTTAAATAGGCTAATTCGCATATGACGCGCAAATCGCTCATTAACAATTTCAAGTGTCGGCATGCGACCACGCACGATGCGATCTTGCGAAGAGAAGTCATACTGTAGCGTACTTCCCTCACCGTCTTCACCGTCGTGTATATCTTCCTCTTCGACCTCATCAACACCGTGTAATAGCGCATCAATTTCGTCTTGGGATAATAAATCGCTCACACTGACCCCTTATTGCATCACAAAGCCGGTAAACAGTACCCGCTCAATTACTTTACTTCCTTCCACATCCATCATTGCAGCTTGTACTTTATCTAGCGCAGTAAAGCGCAGTGTTTCTTTGCCTACACTGGTGCTTAGTTCATCTGCGGTAGTCATTGAAAATACACTCAATAGCGTGCCTTCAATCAGTGGGATGTGTTTTTTAGCCGTTTCTTCATTGCCATCTCCGCGCACCAGCAATTGCACTTTAATTTGTACAATTCTATCGCGGCTCGCCCCTGGAACATTAAATATAAAAGGTCTTGGCATAGCAACATATAGCGCACTGCCGACCGTTGCCGAGGAGCTTGATGATTCTGCGGCTACTTCACCACTGGCGGCATCATCTGTTAAAGTTTCTACGGGCTCATCATCACCCGATAGTAAAAAGTAACCAGCTACACCGCCAACAATAACTAATACAGCGGCTATAATTATAATGAGTTTGCTTTTATTTTTACTGACTTCTTCTATTTCTAAATTAGTATCTTCAGCCATTGTATTTCCTTTATTCGCAAAGGTATTTGCTTGTTTTAACTATTATAATAGCAGGACTTAGGCATAGTAATCTATTGATGATGACGTTTGTTGTCCAGAACTATGTGTTTGCTTATCTGGTTGCTCACTATTTGTCTCATCTGAAGAGCTATTATTAGCCATTTGACCTTGTGGCTGACCTTCTTGTTGCTCGTTTTGTTCTGGAGATGAACCACCATAAGAAATGCTGCTTTCACCTAGTTCTAAACCCTGTTGCATTAATAATTCTCTAAGCCTAGGTAATGATTGCTCTAGCGCTTCTTTGGCTTGCTGATTTTGCACTACAAAGTTTATTTGTGCTTGCTCCGCATCACTTCGAATACGAATTTGCATACTGCCCATCTCAGGTGGATCTAAACGAATTTCAGCTTCTTTGTTATTAATGCTTAACATTGAAGTAACGCGCTCTTGTAGCATTTTTGCGGCATCACTTTTAATAATATTTAATGCCTGTAAGGTGGCAGGATCAATGCTCACCTGTTTAGCTTGCGCAGTGCTTTGCAACTGCCCAGCCTGTAAACTTTGCGCTTCAATAATAGCTTGCTCGTAGCCTAAAGTATCGTATTTAGCGATAGTATTAAGCGACGATTTATCGAATATATTAATGATTTGAGAAAAAATCTGTGCAGCACGCGGTGGCATTTGTTCTGCGTTAGTGGCGCGCATACTCTCTTTTTGTAGTACATCAAGCTGTTTAGTAAGCTCCTCAGGCGTTTCGGCTATCGATTTAGAGCTTTCTGATTTTAGCTTAGGTTTTACATTAGCCGACTCTGTACCTTGTTGCGTTTTAGGTGTAACACCTGCTATCAACGTATTATTAGCAAACAGCGGTTTACCTTTGGCACTAGACAAAGTGTCTGCGTTGATAGCTGTTTCTAAATCACTGATAACCCCTTTTAATAAAGTAAGTTCTTTAGTAGATAGAGGCTCACTTTTAATGTATGCCTGCATCTGATTAAGCAATGCCTGTTTCTCTGGGGTCGTTAGCGTACTTATTTGTGCATTAATGGCTTGTTGAGGAGTTTGCGGTTTCTCGCTTTCGCTAACATACTTACTGAGTAACTGCTTTAAATCCGCTACATTGTCTTTATTAATGGGCTTGCTCATCGCATCTAGCTCAGTAGCAAGTTCACCTTGTTGAGCAGGCGTTAAATTTGCTAAGAGTTTATCAGCTTTTATTGCATTATCATCTTTTGATAACAACGCCAAAACAGAGGCGTCTATCGATGCTTTAGTGCCTGTAGAATCAGTCGGCTTATCTGATGGTTTTGCAACCGCTTGCTCATTTTTAACAGCCTCAGATTCTCCGGCTGTGGCAGCTGTCGCTATTGATTGACTACCAAGCGGTGAAGACTCAACAGTAGTTTTGCTCGATGATTCAGCACCTATAGCATTTTGTGCTTGTAAAATAGCTGCATCATCAACAGTTTCATCACTTGGCAAATTAATAACAATAGGTGCGAGCTTATCTTCAGGCTTGATGTTTATTTTGACAGCGTCTTTGTCTATTAACTCTGCGCCGCCATGAGAGTTATTTTTTACTGAGGTGTCGATTACCTGTGCCGCATTAATTTGCGCCAGCATATCCTCACCGCTCAAAGGCTTCTCTTCGCTAGTTTGCTCTTTTGGATCGGATGGTTCATCTGATTGCTGCTTGTGTGGCGCTTTGACCTCTGAATCTTGTGTATCAGAAGCTTGGTTAGCAAGTGCTAGTTGGTCAAAAAAGCCAGTATCATTACTGCTATCTAATTTTGCTTTATCACTGTCTTTATTAACTAGGTATGAGTCTTGCTCAGATACCGCCAACATTGAAATATCATTCATCGCCATAAATCACCTAATAAAAGCGGCAACAGCCCACCGCACAATCCTAAAAAACATTGCTCTTATAGAACACAAGCAATTAGTATGCCTAACTTATAGTGCTTTATTCCTTTGATAAAATTGATTAGAGGAAAACTCATCTAACATTTTTTGTTCATTCTTAGCCACCAGCATATCCGCTTTTAACTGTTGCTTTTCAATTAGCTTAGCAACCGCTTTGGCTTTAACTTGTTGTTTTAGCCATAACGTTTTACGCTGGCTCACTACTTGTTTTGCAGTATTAACGGTACTCGCTTGTTGACGAGTCGCCTCTTCAATCTTAGCTATGAATGCGTGATACTGGCTAAACCCGGCACTTGATAAGCCCGATTGCCCTTTAATATGAAGTTGCTGCGTATATTCAAGTCGAAAGTCATTTAAGCCTTGAAGCTTTTGCTGATTTAGCTGCAAGTTTTGATTTGCTTGCAAGTAGCTCATGCGTAATGTTTCTTCTTTTTCATTTTCAAGCTTAAGCAGCAAATGTAGTTTATTTTTTGCCATTATGCTTGTCCTAATAATTGTGCGAGCCCTTGTAGGCCATCATCATAACTAATCACGTCACGCATGCCTTGCTGTAAAAATGCGTTCACTCTTGGCATCATGTTTATTGCCTGATCAAGCATTTGGTCACTGCCTTTTTGATAAGCACCCAAGGTGATCATGTCTTTGTTCTGTTGATACATAGAATATACTTGTTTAAGCACCCGAGCTTGCTGCATATGTGGCTCTGAAACCACTTGTGGCATTACTCGAGAAATAGACTTTTCTATATCAATAGCAGGGTAATGACCGCTGTCGGCTAAATCACGCGATAAAACAATATGCCCATCAAGTATGGCACGTGCGGCATCGGCTATCGGGTCTTGCATATCATCACCTTCACTCAGTACAGTAAAAAAGGCAGTAATGGAGCCTTGACCTTCTCCGCCATTACCGGCACGTTCAACTAATGCGGGTAATTTAGCAAATACTGAAGGCGGATAACCTTTGGTTGCAGGAGGCTCACCAACAGCCAGTGCTATTTCACGCTGCGCCATGGCATAACGCGTTACCGAGTCAAGCAGTAACAATACGTTTAACCCTTGATCTCGAAAATACTCTGCAATAGTTACTGCGCTCTCACAGCCTTTTAATCGCATTAATGGTGAAGCATCAGCAGGCGCTGCCACAACAACTGAGCGTTTACGCCCTTCAACACCCAGTATTTCTTCAATAAATTCTTTTACTTCTCGGCCACGCTCACCAACTAAACCCACTACAATTACATCGGCTTCACTGCCTCGAGTCATCATGCCCAATAGTACAGATTTACCCACACCGGAGCCTGCAAATAAGCCCATACGCTGACCTTGGCCTACCGTAATTACTGAGTTAATAGCCCGTACCCCCACATCCATGGGTTTACTAATAGGACGCCTTGCCAGTGGATTTATTGCGTTTTGAGCGAATTTAAGTGTGTGTTCTGCGTTTATTTTACCCAGCCCATCTAAAGGTCGCCCTAAACCGTCGACAACTCGGCCAAGAAGACTCATACCAACTGGTAACCCAGTATCATTAACTTGAGGAATAACTCGGGCACCAGGTAGCACACCAGAGATATGATCATTTGGCATTAAATATAAGGTTTGATCGTTAAAACCAACAATCTCGGCATCAACAAAGCCGCTCATGGTTTCAATTTTACATTGGCTGCCTACTGGAGCTCGCAGGCCTTTTGCTTCAAGCGTTAAACCAACCACTCGGGTTAAAACGCCTGCAACCGCAGGTGCTGGAGTTTTAATATGTTGTTGGTATTGAGATAAGCGTTCGCTTAATGAAGTATCGCTCACAGACATTGCACGCCAATAAAAAGTTAGATACCACTATTATGCAAAAAACTATCCAATGTTTCTTTGACACGAGTTTTCAAGGTCATATCTAAAGACGATAGTGTTGTCTTAACTTCACAACCGCCACGCTCCAATGTAGGCTCTGGAATTAACTGCCAATGATTATCTTCAATAGCCTGCTCGCCATAACTGGTTTTTATAAGTGTTAGGTCTTCTGGGTGAAGATGAATTTTAACTTTCTGTTGCTCTGCATTCAGTGCATCAATGCTTTTTTTCAAGGTATGTAAGATAATATCAGGCGAGGTTTTTATCTCTTGATAAATAATTGCTTCACTGAGCATAGTAGCTAACTGCACTAACTGCTTTTCTACTTGGTCATCCACTTTTTTAAGTGGATCAGATAAACTATCTAACAAGCTGCGTAAGTGAGTTAACTGCTCATCCATCAAAGGTTTAACCTCTTCTTGACCTTGGGTTTTACCCAGCTCAACACCTTCTTTGTAACCAGCTTCTTTGCCCTCAGTTACGCCTTTATCAAAACCATCTATATAGCCTTGCTCATGTCCTTGCTTAAGACCTTCCTCATACGCATCTTGGCGAATGCGCTCAAGCTCCACCATAGTAAGAGAAGGTAATTCTTGTTCTTCGGGCTCTTCATCTTGCTCTTTGGCCATTTCTTTATGGTATAGCTCTGCCAATGGCGTACCAAAAGCGGTCGAACGATTGCCAAAACTTCGCTCATCTGGCGCAACATCTGGAATTGGCCAATTTTTTAATAGCTCATCAGCTTCATCAGCGTGTAACGGGCGACCTTTAGAGTTACTCATAAATTATAAGAACTCCTCACCACCGCCACCACCAAGCATAATTTCACCTGAATCTGATAGACGACGAGCTGTTGACAGTATTTCTTTTTGTGCTGCTTCTACTTCACTAATGCGCACTGGTGCCATAGCTTCTAAGTCATCAGCAAGCATTTCTGCTGCACGTTTTGACATGTTACCCAAAATCTTCTCTTTAAGCGCTTCGTCAGTGCCTTTAATGGCTTTCATCAGTACATCTTGAGGCACTTCACGTAAAATTGCTTGAATACCTCGATCCTCTACATCCATTAAGTTTTCGAAGACAAACATTAAGTCTTGAATTTGTTGCGACATTTCTTCGTCATGCTCACGGATAGAATCCATTAACTGCCCTTCAACATTGGTATCGAGGTAGTTCATAATATCTGCAGCCGCTTTTAAGCCACCCATCTTCGCAGCTTGTGCACCCGCTTGACCAGCGAATTGTTTTTCCATAATTTCGTTTAATTCTTGTAAAGCCGCTGGTTGAACTTCTTCTAAATTGGCAATACGCATGGTTAAATCTAAGCGCACTTTTTCAGGAAATTGCGCTAAAATCTCAGCAGATTGTTCCGGCTCTAAATAAGAAAGCACTATTGTTTGAATTTGCGGATGCTCATTACGAATAATATTTGCTACCTGCTTTGAGTCCATCCATTTTAATGAATCAAGCCCTTTAGCGCCTGATCCCATAACAATTTGGTCTATTAAGCTGGCAGCTTTATCTTCACCTAATGCAGCCGTAAGTGCTTTTTTGATAAAATCTTCAGACTGAAAACCTATCGTACTAAAGCTTTGAATTTGTTCGATAAACAAGTTGTGCACTGCGCTGATTTTAGCTTGCGACAAATCATCGATTGCCGCCATGGCCATACCTACCTTTTGCACTTGCTTTGGCTCTAAGTGCTTTAGGATTTGCGCTGCGTCTTCTTCAGATAAGCTCAGCAATAATATCGCCGCTTTATCTACACCATCGAGCTTATCAACATCAAACGCCGGTGGTAGTTGTTTTTGTTCTTGATCAGTCATCTTCTGTTAACCACGCTTTCACTACTTGTGATGATAGTTCTGGTTCATTGGCTACAAGGGCACGAACCGCTTTCAATAAGTCTTCGTCGCCATGTAGGTCTGGTAACTGTAGTGTACCATCGCTTGAGAAGCCAACTGAAGCAGAATCAAAGTCATTATTTAGCATATCTAATGTGCTGTCACCAAGGTCAACACCTGAACTAAGAGAGTCTTCATCATATTCTTCAAGTGTATTATCTGGGTAAATTAAGCGCTTAAGCATAGGCTTAACTACAGCTAAAATCAGTACAATAATAACCAGCGCACCTAATACTAAGCGCATCATTTTCATAAACCAATCTTGTTCCCATAAAGGCAATTCAAAATCAAGCGCTGAGTCTTCACGAACAAATGGTACGGTTACTACTTCAAGTGCATCGCCACGTTGCATATCAAAGCCTACGCCACCTTGTAACAAACGACGAATATTTGACAAAGCTTCTACCGAACGTGGTGTCATGGTTGTTTCACCGTTTTCACCAACCGTGGGTAAGTAATCGACCGCTACAGACACACTTATTCTGCGGATCACACCCGTTTGCTGACGTTTATGAGAAATAGTGGTATCTAGTTCATAGTTACGGGTAGCTTCTTTGTGAGTACGACTTGGTGACGTAGCCGTGCCTGCACCGCCAGCCATTGCATCTTCAGGTATCGTTGAGTTAACCGGAGGCTGATTAGTAAGTGCACCAGGAATACCTACCGCTAAACCACCGATATTATTTTCTTCGAAAGTGGTTTCACTTCTTACTGCCGGTAAATCTGGGTTGTAACGTTTTTGTGTTTCTTCTACTGCACTAAAGTCCATGCTTAAATCTACTTGGGCGGTGTAGTTACCCAAGCCAACAACGGGAATTAAAATGCTGTCAATTTTTTCTAGGTATTCTTGCTCACGCTTACGCTCTAGGTCATATTCTTTACGAGAGCGTGCAGCCAAAGAGGTTTGTGAGCCTGAATTTAATAGGCGGCCGTTTTGATCGGTCACCGTTACGCGAGAAGGCTCAAGGCCTTGCACCGCTGAAGCAATCATATCAACTACTGAGTCAACTTCTTCGCTATCTAGTGATCGACCACGCTTAAGCGTTAGTACTACTGTTGCTGAGGGTTTTTTCTCTCGACGAGCAAATACATTTTCTTTTGGAATAGCTAATAGTACTTTGGCGCGAGTAACGTTGTTTAGCTCTTCAATAGTACGGGCAAGTTGTTGCTCGCGACCATGTTTAAGGCGCTCACGTTCTAAACGTTGGCTTACTCCAAACCCCATGTCTTGCATAATAATGTCGCTACCTGATGTTGGCCCTTGCTCTAAACCTTCACGGGTCATCAGTAACTTAATATTTTGATACTCAGTTTCATCAACTGACACCACATTACCATCAAGTTCATAGTCAATTTTTTGCGCATCTAAAAAGTCGAGTGTTTCAATTAACTCTTGAGTTTGCATTTTACCTAATGGGCGCATATCTGGCTGACGAGCCCAAATAATTACGAAGATAGCAATAGCCAAACAAATGGCCAATGCAACAATCAGGGTAATTTGACGTAAAACATCAACACCGCCTAGGGCGCTGAAATAGCCTGATTTTTGCTCTTGTTGATCTTCGTTTTCACTTTGCTCCATCATGCCATCAGCAAGTGCCAGATCTGTAGATTGATTAGATTGCGCCACAATAATTCTCCACTACCTAGTTAAACAGGCATGTTCATAATTTCTTTGTAAGATTCAACAAGCTTATTACGAACCTGTACCGTAGCTTCAAATGCCACAGAAGACTTTTGCGAAGCAATCATCGCCTCAGCAAGCGATACGCTTCTGTCGCCCATCTCAACTGCTTTTCTTTTTTGTCCTGTGTCTTGCTGAAGCTCATGCACTGTATTAAGTGCATTACTCAACATATCACCAAATTGTGCTGTAGACGTTGATTGCACTTGCGTTGGCAAGTTATTAACTTGGTTACTACGCGTGGCTTCTGAAGCCATAGATTGCATTTCTTGAAATAAAGCACTGTTTTGAATTTTCATAATTGTCTCTGATAATGCAGTAAACTCTTAAAGAGAATAAAGCACAAAACATGCCAAAAATAAAAACCAATAATAACAATAGCTTACTGTATTTATTTGCGTAGTCAGAGTTTTGACAGCCCTAAAATCTGTTACTTAGTTTTAGGGCTGTTGAGGTTATGCAGGGAGGGAAATACCTAAATCGCGCATTTGCGCTAATTTGTAGCGCAAAGTACGTGGACTTATGCCTAAGGTTTCGGCTACTTCTTTACGCTTCCCTTGGCAACGCGCCAAGGTTTCTAAAATTATGCGATGCTCTTTATCTTTAAGTTCATCTTTGTAACTTCCTGTATCTAAGGCGAGCAAATCATTTTTTTGCTCATCTTCGGGCATTGTTTTTTCATCATAATAAGCGTTACTGAGACTACTTTTTATAGGCTCCGGCACTGTTGTTGTTTCAACCACAAACTGGGTTGGGGTTAAATTTTCGATAAAAATTGCATGCTCATCAATAGTACTACCACTGCGTAAAATTAAAGCACGTTGAATAACGTTATCCAGCTCTCGAACGTTACCGGGCCAGCTATGGCTAAGCAGTTTTTGTTCAGCGCTTATATCTAGATACGCCATTGGCTCTTTGCTTTTACTTAAGTGACGTTCAATTAAGTGCTTAGCCAGTACAATAATGTCGCCAGGACGCTCACACAGAGGTCGCCACAGCAAAGGGAAAACATTGAGTCGATAATATAAATCTTCGCGGAATTGATTATCAGCAACCGCCTCTTTTAATTCGCGGTTACTGGTAGCAAGCACACGCACATCTAGCGAAATAGTTTTTCGGCCACCTAAACGCTCAACTTCGCGTTCTTGTAATACCCGCAGTAGTTTGGCTTGTAAACCTAAATCCATTTCGGTGATTTCATCAAGTAAAATGGTTCCACCCTGTGCTTGTTCAAACTTACCCGGGCAGGCCTGAATCGCACCAGTAAACGCACCTTTTTCGTAGCCAAACAAAGTAGCTTCAAGCATGTTTTCTGGAATAGCAGCACAGTTAATTGCTACAAATGGTTCATTACAGCGTTTTGACTTGTCATGAATATAACGTGCTAGCACTTCTTTACCTGAGCCACTTGGCCCAAGTACCATTACACTGGCATCTGAACGAGCAACTTTACCTGCAAGTTCGAGTAATTGAATACTGCTAGGGTCGGCAACGATAGGACCGTCTGTTTCTTTTTCCTTTTCAGGCAAATAACGACTGACCATGTTCAATAGCACTTCTGGTGCAAATGGCTTAGCCATATAATCAATCGCGCCTAGGCGCATGGCCTCAACCGCATCATCAATAGTGGCATAGGCCGTCATCATTAAAACGGGTAAATCAGGGTGATTTAATTTAATACTGCGTAATAAATCTAAGCCACTCATCTCGCCCATTTGTACATCACTAACCACTAGTGAAAATACGTCTTTTTTTAATAACAACATCGCTTGCTCTGCACTATTGGCTGCCGTGCAAGCGATGCCCGACATTTCTAAAGTATCAATTAATGCTTCACGAAGTCCGGCGTCGTCTTCTACAACTAAAATAGTGTTACTCATGTGACTCCCCTAATTTAGATGTGACACTAATAGGCAGCAACATACTAAAAATTGCTCCCCCATGTGGGTTGTTGTTTGCCTCCACCCTTCCCTGATGCGCACTGGCTACCGAACTAACAACGGCAAGCCCTAAGCCTGTACCTTGGCTTTTAGTGGTATAAAAAGGTTCAAATATTTTCTCGCTCTGGACTAAGTCAATGCCTGGACCATTGTCACTCACGCTAATGCGTACAAAGTCAGAGTCTTGTTTGTCACGTAGGGCGCTAAGGTGAACCTGCGCGCCACTGCCAATCACTTGAATACTGTTGTGAATAAGGTTTTGAATAGCGCTTGCTAGTGCGGTTTTATTACCCATAATTTCTATATCGGGTTCAGGTAAGCTCACATTTAATTCGCTATCATTGAGCGCTACCATGGCATCGGCACCGGCTTTAACTTCACTGAGTAACTGTTGCATCGACACTTGCTCAACCACCTGCTGATCACCACTTTTAGCAAATAGCAGCATGTCGTTTACTTGGGTTTCTAAATCTTTCAAGCGAGACATTAATTTTGTGTGAAAACTGCCGCGTGATGCTTCGGGTAAGCGCTTTGAGCCTAAATTGGCAGCATACAACATAGCTGCTGATAACGGTGTGCGTACTTGATGAGCCAAAGATGCCACCATTTTACCTAACGCACTTAAACGCTGCATATGCGCGACTCGTTTTTGTAAGCGTCGGGTTTCGGTCAAATCGGTCATTAATATAAGTTGCCCAGGCTCTGGTGCAAGTGCAGTAATATCGAGTTTTATTAAGCGTCCATCTTTTAACGACACTTCATGACCATCATCTTGATGAGGACGAAATGAGCGCTGAATAACACTAAACCACTTCTCACCTTCTAGTGGTTCACCGAGCATATCGATAGCAATTTGATTCGCTTTAGCGATCATTCCTTTACCGTCGAGTACAATTACGCCCGCAGGCATAGTATCAACTAAATGAGAAAGCCAACTTGCCTGTTGACGCAAATCACTCAACTCACCAACATACTCCTCTTGCAGTAAACATGGGTTATACTGATTAGCAGAAATAAACTGGGGTTTTAGCACACTTGCAAGGGCCATAATCAACTCTCTAAAATAATGTAGACACACTGACTAATGCACAATGTGTGCCAAAATTATTTACCAGTAAATTCAATAGACTAAACCGTAAAAACACGTGCCGTAAAAATGACGCGCAAAGGAAAAATGTATGAATAAAGAGACTCAGTGCCGCTGCCCATGGTTAGATACAACAAAACCTGACTATGTGGAATATCATGATCATGAATGGGGCGTCCCAGTGCATGACGATCAACTACTTTTTGAGTTTTTAACATTAGAATCGGCACAAGCGGGACTCAGCTGGTATACCATATTAAAAAAGCGTGAGAATTATAAAAATGCCTTCGCCAACTTTGATGTACACAAAGTAGCGGCCTTTACTGAACACGATATAGAAAAATTAATGCAAAATGCGGGCATAGTTCGCAACCGCTTAAAAATTGTCGCAACAATTAATAACGCGAAATGCTTTATTACAATTCAAGAAGAATTTGGCAGTTTTAGTGATTATCAATGGCGATTTGTTGGTAATAAACCTCAGGTAAATGATTTAGAAACACTGGCCGACTACCCTGCAGTTACTGAGGCATCGACGTTATTTGCAAAAGATTTAAAAAAGCGTGGCTTTAAATTTTTAGGCCCAACCACAGTGTATGCTTACATGCAGGCCTGTGGAATGGTTAACGATCATAGTAATGATTGTTTTAGGAAGGAAGAAGTTAAAAAGCTAGGCTAAGGCTAGAGCTGCGGGTTGCGAGAAGCGGGGAAACCAGCGCTAAAAATTAAGCGCAGTGTTTATTTATTCTAACCTAATACCTAGCGCCTAGTACCTGCACTTAGCTCTCAATCTCTAGAAAGGTTATACTTTTTCATTTTTTCGACCAGTGTGGTTCGCCTTACGCCTAGTACTTCAGCAGCACGGGCAACAACGTAATCAAAGCGCTCTAATGCCTGGGTGATTAAGTTAATTTCAAGCTCAGCTAAGTACTCCTTAAGCTCAATACCTTCATCGGGCAATAAACCGGGTGCCGCTTGAGCAAAATCATCTTCGAGGTCTATTTCGTCTTCGCTGAATCCGCCACTAAAAATATCATTAAACGCATCACGCTCCATCAGTTCTTCTGGGTACTGTGGCTCATAGGCTTCAACTTCAATGTAGCGGTATTTATTAGGTAAATCAGGAACATCAACCACCTTGTCTGGGAACATAATAACCATACGCTCAACTAAGTTAGCGAGCTCACGAATATTACCTGGCCAAGAATGCTCTTTTAAACTATCAATAGCACGCTCTGTAAACTTAGCCGTAGTACCGCTTTGTTCATTTACACGGCGCATTAGCTCTTTAAGTAGCAAAGGGATGTCTTCTGCACGTTGAGCAAGAGATGGACTCTCAATAGGAAAAACATTTAAGCGATAGTATAAATCTTCTCGGAATGAGCCTTTTTCAATCATGCTTTCAAGGTCGCGGTGGGTTGCAGCAATAACACGTACATCGGCTTGAATCGCTTTAGTACCGCCAACGCGCTCATAGCTACGCTCTTGTAGTACTCGCAGTAACTTAACCTGCATTTGCAGTGGCATATCGCCTATTTCATCTAAAAATAGCGTACCACCTTGCGCCAATTCAAACCGGCCTTTACGTGCTGAAATAGCCCCGGTAAATGCACCTTTTTCATGGCCAAATAGTTCACTTTCTAGTAGCTCTGCAGGAATTGCCCCACAGTTTACCGGTACAAATGGGCCTTTGTTACGCTTAGAAAGCAGGTGCACGTTACGAGCAACTACTTCTTTACCTGTGCCCGACTCACCTAAAATAAGTACGTTGGCATCGGTTTTAGCAACTTGAGTAATTAAAAAGCGTAAATCTTTTACGGCTTTGGTTTCACCTACAAGGCCATCAAAGGTACTTTTTTCTTTATTATGTTGATGCTCATGAGGCAGCATACGCTGATATTGCTGACAATCATGGAGTAACTGGGTAGTAACTTCATGAGTAAATGGCTCACAGATTAGTCCAACAACATTAGCGAGACTCAGTAGCGGTTTGAGCGTTTCACCTATCAGTAAAAAAGGGAAAGTCGGATAGCGTTTAATTAAATTTTCATGATCTAAAGATTGCAGCGCCCCTAACACCACAATACATTCTTTATTTTGATAGTGACTACATGCCTGCTCAAAGTCAGCTTCTGTTTGCAACTGTACCGCCTCACCAATAAAAGTAAGGGATGCATATAATCCAATAGAGCGATTATTATTATTATCTAAAATTAAGATCATTTTTTAGCGAGCCATTTATTTCACTAATTTGTTTTATTAATCAAATTGTAAGCCAGTTGGATTTGGATGCAAGTAATAGCGGCGATTTTTTGACATTAACGCCAAAAAACAGACACCCACCCTATAAAGCCAATACTTTATAACTAATAAATATTTAACTATTTATAACGGACTACCCACTTAAGATGAATTACCTAACACATTTTTGCCACTAGTAATGATACGATTTCACACAGAAGAAACTCATAAAAACTGCTATTATTACTTAAAGGTGTGACTGTTTTGGCCGATAAGTAATAGTCAAACTTATGTTGGAACTAAACTTGCTTATGGTTCTACACATACAATTAAAATTTGAGGAATTACCTATGGCGCATGCATCAATCAACAAATACCGTCAAATAACAGTTAGCAGCGTTAAAGAAATGACGCCTTATGATCAAGTCAAACTCGTGTTTGTGAATATTGTTGGCAAACTTTCTGCTGCAAAGGGATTTATTGAACGCAAAGAGTTAGAAAAAAAGGCAACGCAATCTCTGATTGTATTGTGCTACTTGGTGCGTTGCAGCAAGTATTAAATTTTGAACATAATAATGAAGTATCAACTAACTTAGACTCTTTATATGATTATTGTCAGCGATGCTTACTAACCGCAAACCTTGAGAACGATATAGAAAAAATTGATGAAGTAATTACCTTGATCAAGGAAATAAAATCAGGTTGGGAAGCAATTCCATTTGAACAAAGAGAACCACAACTATAATGTCTTTAAAGCGGGTTACAAGCTCACAAGTTAAAGATAGTGAGACTAGAGCATATTGCAATGATCTAGTAAGTTTGATTGCTGACTCAGAAGATTGGGATATTGAGCAAGCGCTGAATATTCATAATAAACTTGATATTCACATAAGTAGCTCACTTTCTAGAGAAAAAACTCATTATTCAGCTACTGAACTTGAGTTTTTAATTAACCTAATAGAACAGCTATCTGTTAAAATAGATAATCAAAAGCAACTATTAGCGGTTAAAATAGTTGGTAATCAAAAAAATAAAAAAGCTGTAAATAAGTATAAATCTAACTTTTAAAATAGATTTGGCAATATTAGGCTGGTTAGCTGTGGAGAAAATCACATGTTTGATGGAAAAGTAGTTTTAATAACAGGTGGAACAGGATCGTTCGGTAAAAAGTATGTAAAAACATTATTAGAACGGTACAGCCCCAAAAAAATTATTATCTTTTCTCGTGACGAGCTAAAGCAGTTTGAAATGCAGCAAGATTTTGATCAGCCTTGCATGCGCTACTTTATTGGCGATGTTCGAGATAAAGAACGACTAAATCGCGCAATGCGTGGCGTTGATTACGTTATCCATGCTGCAGCCCTTAAGCAGGTACCTGCCGCTGAATACAACCCAATGGAATGTATAAAAACCAACATAAATGGCGCAGAAAACGTCATTAATGCAGCACTTGATAATAACGTTGAAAAAGTCATAGCTCTCTCTACGGATAAAGCAGCCAATCCTATTAATCTATACGGTGCTACTAAATTGGCCTCAGATAAATTATTTGTAGCGGCAAACAATATTGCTGGCGGCCATAAAACCACTTTTTCAGTGGTGCGCTACGGTAATGTAGTATGTTCGCGAGGTTCAGTTGTGCCTATTTTCCAAAAGTTTATTAATGAAGGTCGTGATCATATTCCTATCACTCATGATGAAATGACCCGTTTTTGGATAAGCCTTCAACAAGGCGTTGATTTTGTTTTAACAAATTTCGCGCGCATGTTGGGTGGTGAAATTTTCGTACCTAAGATTCCATCAATTCGCATTACTGACCTAGCAAAAGCAATGGCTCCTGAATTACCTATTAAAATTATTGGTATTCGCCCAGGCGAGAAACTTCATGAGGTTATGTGCCCTGCCGATCTGTGTTTTGAAACCTATGAATATAACGATCACTTTGTTATCGCACCAGGCATTAAATTTAGCAGTCGTAGTAATGACTTTACAGTAAATGCGCTTGATGAAAAGGGAGTGAAAGTGAAGCAAGGCTTTGAATATAACTCTTTAAACAACCCTCATTACATGACGATTGAAGAAATTGAAGCCTTCAACATTGAAGCATTAGTTTAAAAGTTATTACTCCATGATCCCTTACGGCAAACAAGCTATTTCTCAACAAGACATTGACGCAGTAGTTGATGTCTTAAAATCCGACTGGTTAACGCAAGGCCCTAAAGTCCCCGCTTTTGAGCAAGCCATTGCGAAATATTGTGGCAGCACCTATGCATGTGCAACAAACAGTGCCACATCGGCATTGCACATTGCATGTTTAGCGTTAAATGTAGGGAAAGACGATATTGTATGGACCTCCCCTATTTCGTTCGTTGCTTCTGCAAATTGTGCACTTTACTGTGGTGCTCAAATAGATTTTGTGGATATTGATGTAGCAACAGGGAATATGTGCACTAATGAGTTAGAGAAAAAACTTATTATTGCTAAAGAAAATAATCGTTTACCCAAGGTCGTCATCCCAGTTCACCTGGCAGGTCAATCATGTGATATGCAGGCTATATATCAACTTGCAGTTGAATATGGCTTTAAGGTTATTGAAGATGCTTCACATGCTATTGGTGCAAAATATTTAGGCAGCCCAGTGGGCAGTTGTGAGTTTTCAGATATTTGCGTATTTAGCTTTCATCCAGTCAAGATAATCACCTCAGCTGAAGGAGGCATGGCGGTAACAAACAATAAACAACTTGCTAAAAGAATGGAGCGTTTACGTAGCCATGGAATTACAGCCAACCCGAGTGAAATGACCGAACCAAGTCATGGCCCTTGGTACTATCAGCAAATTGAACTCGGCTTTAATTATAGAATGACTGAGTTGCAAGCGGCATTAGGCCTTAGCCAGCTTTCAAAGCTCGATGAATTTGTTACAAAGCGCAACCAGCTGGCTAAAGTCTATTCTAGCAAATTAAAAGACTTGCCTATTAATCATTTAACTCAATCACAACAAAGCTACTCTAGTTACCATTTATATATTTTAACCTTCTCTGGTGACGCAGTTGTAAAACATGAGTCTCTTATCTGTAGTTTAAGAGAGCGAGGCATAACGAGTCATTTGCATTATATTCCAATTCATATACAACCTTATTATAAAGAGCTTGGCTTTAAGGCAAATGACTTTCCAAATGCAATAAAATATTACAGTTGCGCTCTCACTATACCTTTGCATCCTGAATTAACTAATTCAGAACAAAATTTCATAATAGAAACACTAGCCGAACAACTATGAAAATCGCTTTAGGAACCGCCCAATTTGGTTTAGATTATGGCATTAGTAATACTGTCGGACAGGTTAAAACTGATGAGGTTAAACGAATACTCAGCCTCGCACTAGACGCTGGTATAACAGTTGTTGATACGGCATCGGCTTATGGTAGTAGCGAGAGTAATATTGGTCAATCGGGTTTAAGCCAAGCTTTATCTATTGTTACTAAAGTATCAGGTGAAAATATTCACGCGCAGGTAGAAAAAAGCTTAAAAAATCTGAACTGTGAGTCAATTGATGCAGTGTTATTTCATAATTGTGAGTTGCTTTTAAGCAGTTCAGGGGAAGACTATTTTTCGCAGCTAGAGCAGTTAAAAGCCAAAGGCATAGTTAAGCGAATAGGCGTTTCTGTTTATAACCCTAAAGAGCTTGAATTACTTAGTGAAAGGTTTAATTTAGATCTGGTTCAAGCTCCTGTAAATTGGTTAGATCAACGTTTTATACAACCTGAAATCATCGATAAGCTAATAGAAAAAAATATAAAGCTTCACGCTCGCTCGATATTTTTACAAGGGCTTTTATTAGAGCCAATGATTCAAAATAACGCTTATTTTTCACAGTTTGATAATGAGTTTTCTCAGTATAATCGTGTTATTAATGAATTAGGCTGCAATCGGCTAACTTTCGCATTAGCAATTATTGCGCAAAAAGCCCCTCATATCGAAAATGCAATTATAGGATGTTGCTCACAAGAACAGTTAACACAATTAATAGACAGCTACTGCGTCGCAAAAAAGCTTACACTCCCCTCGGATGACGTTTTAGCCTCTTTAGCTTCAAGTAATTTAGCATTAATCAATCCATCGCAATGGCTTGGTTAATTAAGCGCTAGGATTAAAAATATGATAAATGCTTTCATGCAAGCTAGGACAGGATCAACACGCTTACCTAATAAAGTTTTAAAGAACCTCCAAGGTTTACCTATGTTTATTCAACAAGCTAAGCGTGTACAACGAGCAAAATTAGTAGACAACCTAGTTATTGTCACGAGTACTGATAAAAGTGACGATATTATTCAGCAGTTATGCAATGAGAATAATTTATTATGCTTTAGAGGAAGTTTAAGTAATGTTCTCAGCCGGTACTTTCATGCTGAACTCAATTACCCTTGTGATGCTATCGTTAGAATAACAGCTGACTGCCCAGTGATTGACCCTGAGCTCATGGACTATGTCATTAATAGTCATTTAAAAAACAACAATGATTATACTTCAAACTGCTTAGTAGCCACATACCCTGATGGTCTCGATATTGAAGTTATCAGTAAGAAGGCCTTACATAACGCTTATAAATATGCAGAAAAGCCTTCTGAGTTAGAACACGTAACACCTTATATAACAAGCCACCCTGATAAGTATAAGTTACAGAATATCCAAAGTGAGCAAGACCTGTCTGCCTATAGATGGACCGTTGACGAACCCAAAGACTTTGAGTTGATTTCATCAATATATGAAAATTTATATGTAAAAAAGCCTAATTTTAATTATCAAGATATACTGGAATTGTTATCGCATAAACCAGAGCTGAACTTATTAAACTCCCAAATTGCTCGAAATGAGGGAATGGTTAAATCATTAAAACAAGATAAAGAAGAAGGCTATGAATAATTACACTAATTCAGCGGAGTGGCTACATAGAGCTGAAAAAACCATTCCTCTAGGTTCCCAAACTTTTAGTAAGAGTAGAATTGCGTTCCCACAAAATGCAGCACCTTTATTTATTGAACGAGGTTTAGGTTCTAAAGTGTGGGATGCAGACAATAATGAGTATATTGACTTTGTGAGTGGCTTACTTTCTGTTTCTTTAGGCTACTGTGATGCTGATGTAAATCAAGCTGTTATAGACCAGCTTAGCTCAGGGATCACTTTCTCCCTTCCTCATAGATTAGAAATGGAAGTCGCCGAAGAACTCACAAAGCTAATACCTTGCGCTGAAATGGTGCGTTTCGGTAAAAATGGCAGTGACGCAACATCTGCTGCTATTCGGCTAGCAAGAGCTTATACAAAAAGAGAGCATGTTGCTGTCTGTGGTTATCATGGTTGGCAAGATTGGTATATTGGCTCGACAACCAGAAATTTAGGTGTCCCTGAATGTGTTAGAGCGCTTACCCATGCGTTTACATACAATGATCTTAGCTCATTAGAAAGGCTCTTTACTGAATACCCTGAACAGCTTGCAGCTGTAATTATGGAGCCAATGAATGTCTCCTTTCCAGAAACGGGATTTCTTCAAGGAGTACAAGCACTTTGTAAAAAACATGGCTCTGTACTAATTTTTGACGAAACAATTACCGGTTTTCGGTTTGATCTACATGGTGCTCAAGGCTTATTTAATATTACACCCGACCTAGCAACCTTTGGCAAAGGCATGGCAAACGGATTCCCTATTTCAGCTATTGTTGGAAAGAAAGAAATAATGTCATTGATGGAAGACATTTTCTTCTCCGGCACCTTTGCGGGCGAAACCATGTCTTTAGTTGCTACAAAAACAACATTAAAAAAAATGCAGCAAGAAAGAGTACTGACACATATTCACACTTTGGGTGAAAAATTAATTTGTGAGCTTAATAAATTAATAGAAAAACACGATGTAAAAGATTGGCTGAGCACTGCGGGTCATCCGTCATGGTCTTTTATTGTTATTAAAGACACTCATAAATACTCCTCATTGGAGCTAAAATCTTTATTTATTCAAGAGATGTGCACTAGAGGTATTTTAATTGGTGGTAGTCATAACCTTAGCTTTGCCCATACACATGATGATATAGAGAAATTACTTAATGCATACGATGAAGTTATTTTTATTTTAAAAAATACAATAGAAACGCAAAATTTGTATGATATTTTTAAAGGTAAACTATTAGAGCCGGTTTTTAAGGTAAGATAATGCAATTAGCCATAAGGACAGATGCCAACGAGTTAATCGGTGCTGGCCATTTGATGCGCTGTTTAGAGTTAGCAAACACTTTAGTCGAAAAAAATATACAAATTAGATTCATTGTAAAAGAATCTGCTTTAGCGAAGTCTTTACTAAAGAGCCAGTTAGTTAGTTATTTAAAAGTATCTACAGCAAATAATGGACTTGAAGAAACCAATCAAATACTTAAACAATATAATATAAAAAGTATTTTAATTGACCATTATGAAATCGACATTAAGTGGGAAGAAAAAGTAGTCGCTGACAATGTAATTATAATTGATGATCTAGCTGATAGAGCACATCTTTGTGATTTATTAATTGATACGTCATCAGAGTCTAGGCTAAGCGCTTATAAAAAGCTTGTGCCTAAACACTCTAAGCTTTTACTTGGTCCCCAATTCGCAATTATTAGAGACGAGTTTTTGATCAGCCAGCAAACGAATGAAAACAGCTATAGTATTTTTATTTGTTTTGGTGCTTCAGATCCTAATAACTACAGCCTCCATTCACTCATATATCTAAATTCTGTCGAATATAAAGGTGTTATTTGCTTGATAACTGGACAAGGTTATTACTATAAAGAAGAACTCAAAATGTTTTTAGAACAGACAGAGCTTACAATTTCATGGCATCATGCCCCCACTGATTTAGCAAAACTGATGCAATTATCAAAGGTGATTATTACTGCTCCAGGGACAATGCTGCTAGAAGCGGCTGTTATGGGTAAACCCATAATTATGATTAAAACAGCAAATAACCAAGATGGTAATATAAGCTTATTTCAATATAAAGACTCTGCAATTCTAGCAACAATTCCAAAATTAGCTCAATCAATTGCACTAGTTGAAAAAATGAAAGATAAGCTGACTTCGAATGCAAAAAAGATATGCGATGGAAAGGGCAAATATAAAATAGCCAACTTTATTCACACCACACTAGAGAATAATATATGAAAATAGCTATTATTATCGCTCACCCAGATGACGAAACTCTCGGCTGTGGTGCAACGATAGCAAAACATGTTAAGCAAGGCGATGAGGTCTATATATTAGCACTTTCTAACGGCGTAAGTTCTCGCATAAAACATAACACTACTGATATAGAGAATAGACGCACAGCATTTTTTAAAGCAACTAATTGCCTTGGTGTAAAACAAGAAAACTTAACTTTACTTGATTTCCCTGATAACCAGTTTGACACGGTTCCACTTTTGGAGATTACTCAAGCCATAGAGTCATTTTTGTCTGGAAAGTTTATTACGCGTATTTATACTCACTTCTTTGGCGATTTAAATATTGATCATCGAATAACGCATGATGCTGTATTAACTGCTTGCAGACCACAACCAAAACAATCTGTTAAGCAAATTTTTTGCTTGGAAACAGTTTCTAGTACTGAATGGGCAAGCCATAGTTTTAGTGCTTTTAAGCCAAATTATTATAATTCGATCGAAGATGAATTCAGTTTAAAAATAAGTGCACTATCAGTTTACCAAGAAGAGATGCATGAAGCCCCCCATACTCGTAGTATTGATAATATAAATGCAATAGCTAAATTTAGAGGTATGAGTGTGGGAATAGCACTTGCAGAAGCGTTCTACATTGAGCGTTTTATAGATTGTTAACTAGAATTAAAATAAAATTTAAATAAGTTGAAAACATATGTCCAGTTCTTTTGATTCAATATGGGAAGATATCTATTCAAAAGGGAATCATTTAAATCTCTACCCTTTTGATGCCGTTGTATCGTTTTTATTTAATAAACAACTTAGAAATATCCCAAGAAGTCAGCAAAATGTGATTGAGGTTGGATGCGGTGCTGGTAATAACCTATGGTTTGCTGCCAGAGAGGGATTCAATGTATCTGGAATAGATGCAAGTACTAGTGCCATAAATTTTGCAAAACATAGATTCAAGCAAGAGAAACTACTAGGTAACTTTGACGTTGGAAACTTTATTGAGCTTCCTTATGAGAGTTGTTTTTTCAATTTTGCAATTGATAGATGCGCTATTACACATACCGACCGATCGAGTATATACAAAGCGGTGGATGAAATTTACAGAGTATTAAAAAATGAAGGGCTATTTTTGTTTTGTGCTTTCGCTGATTCTCATTCAAGCGCTTCTAATGGAATCTATAATAAAAAAAGCGAAACAATTGAAAATATAATGGCAGGTACTCTTACCAATGTAGGCCAGGTAAGTTTTTTAACATTTAGTGATATCAGCGATTTATTCCAAAGCCCGAAGTGGGAAATCATTCAATTAAATTTGGTTGAGTCAACTGATTTGAAACAACCAGCTAATAACATTCAAGCTGAGTGGCGAGTTATAATCAAAAAGGTTCAAATATGACAATTAAGATTGGCAAAAAAAACATTTTTAAAGCAGGTGACCCTTTCATAATAGCTGAAGCTGGTATAAATCATAACGGTGATATAAACATAGCAAAAAAAATGATACTTGCAGCCAAAGGAGCTGGATGCGATGCAGTAAAATTTCAAACATTTAAAGCATCTGAGTTTTGTGGAGATCCACAGCAAATGTTTACGTACACTTCTCAAGGTAAAGAAGTTACTGAGTCCATGCTGAGTATGTTTAGCCGCTATGAATTCACCAAAGAGCAATGGCAAGAGCTTAAAAAATACTGTGATGAAAACTCAATTTGCTTTCTTTCAACACCACAAAACGTTAGTGATTTAGAGCTACTTCTGTCAATTGGTATTAATGCGATAAAGGTTGGTTCAGATGATTTTACAAACATACCTTTACTTAAAGAATATAAAAAAGCAAACCTTCCAATGATTTTATCATGTGGGATGGCTAATTTAGCAGATGTATACTATGCACTAGAGGCAATTGATGCCATTCATGATCCTTCTGTTAAAGTCATTCTATGTCTATGTACTTCACAATATCCAACACCACCAAATGATGTAAACTTAAATAAATTACATACTTTAGAAAGTGCTTTTCCAAATATCATTAAAGGGTTTTCTGATCATACTCAGGGGCCATTAGCTTCTTCTTTGGCGGTTGCATTTGGTGCAGTGGTATTTGAAAAGCACTTTACATTAGACAATGACTACCCAGGTCCAGACCATTGGTTTTCGGAAAACCCAGAAAGCTTGGAGCATTGGTGCCAATCAATCCGTACAGCTCATATAATGCTGGGAAGTTCATTAGTTGCACCAACCAAATCAGAGCAAGAAATGAAAAGTCTTGCTAGGCGTTCAGTTGTTGCATTAAAAGATATTAAAAATGGCGAATTACTAACAATAGATAATATCGGATTGAGACGCCCTGGTAACGGCTTGCCTCCATCCACTTTTGATAAGATAGTGGGTCTTAAAGCGACTAAAAATATACTAAAAACAGAACTTATTGAATTTGGAGACTTTAGTAATGTTTAAAAAAATGTTCGCTAAACTTTTTTCTGAGCATACTCATATAAAAAGAAACAAGTTCCACCCTTTAACATGGATAAATGGCGAGCCAATTATTGGTAAAAATGTATATATCGGAGGATTTTCTGAAGTTAATGCAACCAAAACAAAGGTTAAGATTGGTGATAATTGTGATATTGCCTCATTTGTATCAATTAACTCGGCTGACTCACATAAACTTTGTATTGGAATCGAGAAAGAAATAGAAAGAAAACCAATAGAAATAGGTAACAATGTTTTTATTGGCTCTCATTGCGTTATTAAAGGGGGGCCATCGTGGGTCATCATAGTGTTATAGCTGCAGGAACTATTGTTGAACCTGGAGAATATCCTCCATACTCATTAATAATTGGTAATCCTATGACGGTTAAAGAATACTATTATAAAGACAAACTAAAAATCGTATGATCCCTCATAATAAATTATCGTTCAGTAAAAATGAAAAATGCTACGTCAATGACGCACTCGATTCTCGTCAACTTTCTAATGGCTCATATACAGAGAGATTTGAAAATGGAATTTGTGATTTATTAGGGCTACCAAATGGACATGCCGTTGCGGTTACAAGTGGCTCTGCTGCACTATTTATCGCATTACAGGCACTTGATGCACAAAATAAAAAAGTAGCTATACCGTCATTTGTGTGCAGCTCACTAAGAAACGCATGCATCTTAAGTAATAGCCTAGTTCATGTTTGTGATATTGAAGGTGACTCGTTAAAGATTGATCAAAAAGAATTAACAGACAGCCAAAGCGATATACTTATAAATCCCTATTTATTTGGAATTTCGAACCCTCTTCCAGATTTTAAAGGCAGCATAATAGAGGATTGCGCTCAGTCTCTAGGCGCAAAATTTAGGGATAAAAGTCTGGGTACAATAGGAGATATAGGTATTTTATCTTTCTATGCAACTAAACTAATTACCTCTGGCGGCCAAGGTGGAATGTTAGTTTCTAAGAATAAAGATTTAATAGACTTTTCAAGAGATTTTATAAACTTTGATATGCGTAAAGATGCTTCATTTCGTTTCAACTTTTCAATAACAGAAATACAAGCTGCAGTTGGACTAGCACAACTTGAAGAATTTCCTGAGTTTTTACAAAAAAGAAATGAAATTTGGGATATATATCATTCCATGGGCTTAAATTTAATTGAATCCCCAAATAAAGGAAGTGTACGCTATAGAGCCGTTGTAAAAACGCCTGATGCAAGTAAACTAATAAAACACCTACATAATAATAAAATAGGTGCAATTGTGCCTATAGAAGAGTGGGAGCTGCTAAGTAAAACGACCAGTAACGCAATAAAACTGAGTAATTCAACTGTTTCCATTCCTTTATACCCAACACTATCAAAAAACGATGCTTGTAAAATTGCGAGTGTTATCGGAGAGTTTAATGAAAATATCTATTAATCAGCCAGCTTACCTGCCATGGCTAGGTTACTTCGATAGAATTGAGAAAAGTGATCTCCACGTAGTTTTAGATCATGTCCAGTTTGAAAAAAACTCAATGGTAAATCGCAACAAAATAAACAGCGTTAATAATCCGATTTTATTAACCGTTCCAGTGTCTACAAAGGGGAAATTCGGTAATCTTGAAATAAATACTATTGAAATCGATCAGATTATTCAGTGGCAGAAAAAACACTGGAAAACAATTTTGCTTAGCTACAGTAAAGCGCCATTTTTCTGTAAATATAAAGACGAATTGGAACTTATCTATAGAAAGAAATATACCAAGCTTAATGATTTGCTTAAAGACCAGCTAACATTTTTCTTGAACGCTCTTCGTATCAAAACCCCAATATTATTTAGTTCATCTCTTGATCTAAAAGAGTCTAAATCAGACTTAATACTTGAAATTTGTATCAAAACCAACGCATTTCATTATATTTCAGGGCCTTATGGAAGAGATTATATTGAACTAGAAAAATTTTATGAAAACAATATCTCAGTTTCTTTCCATGATTATAATCACCCAAACTACACCCAGTTAAGTAAAGTTTTTAATTCTAACCTAAGTATATTAGATCTGATAATGAATCATGGTGATAACAGCCTTGCTATATTATCTAATAATACCTAGTGAGGCTTTTCTAATACTACGTGATATTCTGCATGGATAGACTTCATATTTTCGTGCAGTTTTTCTTTGGTTAGTAATTCAATATCAAGAATATTCCATTTATTGCCTATAACTTCGTAAATTTGTTTCTCATCAAAAAAACAGATTTGTTCAATTCCCTGCAAACTTCCTGCGTCAATATTACTAACTAACCGTGTTTCTTCATTGTAAATTCCACTCAAAGCGCTTGTATGTGTTCGAGCATAAGGTGAAAAAATAAAACGACCACCAGGTTTTAAAGCTCGAAAAATATCATCAAATGCATTTGTAATCTCAGTAAAGCTCGCACATGTTAGAGATCCCCTGTCCAAAACTAGATGAAAGGTCGAATCTGTCCAAGGTATTTTAGTAAAATCCCCACACCTGAACTCTCCAGTAAGGTTTTCTGCTTGAAATCGCTCTTCACACTTTTGAATTGCATGTGATGAGTAGTCAAGGCCATAAACATTAAATCCTTCCCTAGCACAAAACCAGAGGTTACAGGCTGTACCGCAACCTAACTCTAATATATTCGTTTTACTAGCTTCTATATTGGGTTTGAAATTATAAACAAAACTCACTATATAATCCCATGGATAACGGTTTTCTTGCCCATCTTGATATACGCTATTCCAAAATCTATTATCAGCAGTCATACTTTAATTCCTTTAATATAGTATCTGATATATCCGTTAGTGATGTTTTTAACGGATCAATAAAAAATAAATTAGGCATTTTATTACTTAAGTCTATTTTAAGTTGCTCATAAACTGGACTGTAACCAATTAATGGAAGGTTGAATGTTTTAGGTGCTTTTAAAACTTTAAAGATTTCAGGTAATTCTCCACTACACACATTAAGATCACAAACTTCTTGCCAAATACTCTCAAGATACAATTCGGGGTTATCCCATATAGCCGAACCTAATGATGTAGGGATTTCACAGCAAATATATGTTTTGTCATTGATTATTTGGCCGCTATAAAGGCCCGCTGTTGAAGCTCTAAAAATATAAGTATCCGTACTATGATTATGAATGTAAGTATAAGGGCCTAAGTTTTTAACTGGTACCTCAAAATATACTAGTACCATAGGTAAAGAATAAACATAATCATGGATGACATCTCGGGCGAGCAATTTGTTTTCTAAAGAAGCAACATCTGCAGACCACACTAATCGTTCAAAAGATAATGTTAAACCTTTTTTGGTCACAAGTGAGTTATCTAAAACGGAATCTATCTCATCTGAATAGATTATCTCCACACCATTTCTGATTAAAAAATCTTCTGCCTGCTCGCTAAAACTAGACATTCCACCCACTTTCGGATAAAAGTTTCTATAATTATAGTCCTTTGCAGCCTCAGAATAGTACTTCATAGGGTCTGAATGGCTAAAAACAGCAAGCCGTTCATCATAAAATGGGTCTTCTTTTAAGCTGATTGATATATCTTCGTTAAAAACTTTAACCCGCTCAAAAAACAATATATCCTTTGCCTGTGAGGATAATAGATTAGGATCAATACCTAACTTTTTATCTGCTGCTTTGCAAAGTAATTCTCCAGCGGTTTTCCCAAATCTATGATGTAAATACTCTTTTAGCGTTTCTGACTCTTGTAACGGTAGAGACTTTAAATTTTTAATCTCATCACTTATTTGAGCCTTTAAACTCTCTTCATGAGATAAATCAGGTACCGTGTAGTTCTTACTCCAATGATTATTTGTCACACCCGCATATAAAACATCGATAGGCTTAACATTACTACCTAATATATCGAATAAAAAGCGCGTAATATCACTGTTGCTATTGTCGAATATTTGGCACCCCAAATCTAAATTATATCCATTCCATTTTATCCCTTTTAAATGACCTCCTAAAGCCGAACCAGATTCGATTATAGTGACTTCTTGATTATATTTTAAAAGTATTACCGCAGTAATAATTCCTTTGAACCCGCCACCAATAATGATCCACTTCATTAGCTCAATTCCTTAAAATCAATGTATACTCTAAATTAACATAAAACAGTATTTTACTATAAAAATATAGCACTTTAGAAAAGTAATATGCAGAGAAACCCTATGAAATTAACTAACGATAATAATCAATTAATTTATTTAAGTTCATTAACTTTAGAAGATGTTAGCCTTAATTATTTATCTTGGCTCAATAACCCTCAAGTAAATCAGTTTTTGGAAACAAGGTTTGAAACTCAGTCAATTGAGTCAATCAGTGATTACATTCAGAAATCTTTAAATACCAACAACGAATATTTATTTGCAATAAGAACTATTGAAGAAAGTGAGCACATAGGTAATATAAAACTCGGGCCTATCAATAATAACCACAAAATAGGCGATATCAGCTTGTTTATTGGTGATACTAACTTTTGGGGTAAAGGGGTTGCAGTCGAAGCAATCAATACAATTACCAAATTTGCGTTTGAGCAGTTAGACCTTTATAAAATAAGTGCTGGAGCGTATGCAGAAAATACAGCTAGTACCAAGGCTTTTATCAAAGCTGGTTATAAAAAAGATGGGATTAGAAAAAATCATTTTTTATTTCAAGATAAATATAGTGATTTGGTATATGTCTCGATAGAAAATAAAAAACTTAACGTCTAAATTTATAAACGTTAAGTTTTAAGAATCAAATTTTTGATGGTTTATTATAATTTTCAATAAATTCTAGGTAAATACCCTTCATATGCTCATTAAAGGCATCAACGCATGCATTTATGAACCCTGCACGCTTTTCTAAATCACTATAGTAGTAACTACTTGTCATTATATATGCTTGAAAGTACCTAAAAGAGCCCTGAATTAGCCAATACACTACGATATCGTCAGCGTTTCCATTTTTTAAGGTTAACAATGACTTATTTTGAATGTTGAATATATCTGCAAGCTCCTCTCTTGAGTTAAAGCTCACTGATGTATAAGCCAATAATTGCTCTAAAGCATATTTAGTTTTACTTTTTATCGCATCCATTTTCGATTCAATATTATATGGCGATAGTTGCTCCAAAGATGTCGCTTTATTTAATAAGGAAGCTATTTTATCTTGCTTATTAGCGATAGCTTTTATGTCATTAATATCTTTTATATGTTTAGGCTCTGTGTATCTAATAAAAGCACCATTCGCTGTGTTAAATACTTTAACATTCAAGTTTTTTTGGAGCAATAATTCTAAATTACCTTTTGATGAGTCAAATATAGGTGTTGTAAAAACCTCTTCGGTAAAGTTACCTTTAACAACAAATGCATCTTCAATACCTTTTTCAACTACTTTTTTATGCTTAAAATCATTATCAAAATATATGCTGTGTTTGGAATGGTGATGCTCTTTAGATTCAAAGCCCAAGTCAATACCAACTAAATATACATCCTCAAACCCTAATTCAATAGCTGTAGCAAGTGCTGTATTTGATACTGTAGGATTACTATAATCTGGGTAAGTAAACTGTTTTTTTGTATCTAATGCTCGAATAAGGCGACCGCCTGCATCATTTACCTTTGATAACAAATATGCACTTCTAAAACGTTTTAAAATATTATCGTATACGGTGTTCAGTGCAATAATATTTATTTCATCAAGTTTAGTTGTTAATCCAGAAGTACGATTAATCGACTCAATCCACTCTAGCAAACCTGCAGTTCGCTCCATTTCAATGTGAATATCAGGTTTAATATTATTACTAAGCAAAGCTCTTAATGCGGTACCACAAGAAATTATGATGATGTTATTTTGATTGGTTTTTAAAAACTCAATTGCGGAGTCCAAGGACGGTCCATTAGCAACAATATATACAGGATGATCACGCAAAGTGTTTTTTACTAATTCAGGCTTTTTCAACACTGGAAATTTTGCTTTTAGATTAGCTAAGGTATGGGATACACCAATAATTTCATCTTCAAAAATCCCCACCCCGCGGCCCAGCGATGTCCAATACCTCTAATACGTTCAACCGCCCTTTCCATTAATGGGCTATCATAATGCTTTAAAAACAGTACCTGACTGATATTAAAGTGTCCGTTTTCAAATAAAATCTTAGAGATTTCGTTAATTACACCGTCCTCACTGCCACCCACTCGTATTGAAAACTGCCCGCCATTAGCTGTGCATTTATCAAATAGTGGCTTTAACTCGATACAATGTAAAAGTGCATAGAAAGTATCTTTACTCGGCTCAAATAAGAGCACGTTTAGCACATCTTTTTTATTAAATAATTCTTCAATTTGGTAGCCTAATCCTCCCCCTAAAACACACACAAAATCTAGGCGTTTTTCCTCTGCTGGATTGTTAATTTTATTATCTGTTTCAGCTGTTCGTACGTTGTAAATTGATTTTAAAAGCGCTGCATGTTCAAAGACAATACTGTCGTCATCTTGATGTTGTATTATAAATTTAAAGTAAAGCGGCTCAGTTAAAAACTCAGCCACTTGTTTATGTGCAAAGTCTTTTGGGTTTTCTTGGTATACAAATTTATCTTTATTGTAAAGGTTTATATTACTTGCCTCATCAATAGCAACTCCAGTATCGCTTGGCGTGTAATCTTTAAATACATCATAAATAGCAGGCATTTGCTCTTTTAAAATAGCAAGATTAGCAAGCAGGGTTGCTTGCAACATCATTTTTGTTAATTCTTGTTGATTAGCGTCCAAATTTCACTCCGCTTAACTTGATTTTTTAACCACCCCAGGAAGGTTAGCTAGTTGTTGTTGTAAATAACTGCCTGTTGAATTTAAATTAGCCACTAATAAATCCATTGCATTATATTGGCTATATAACCGCTCTTCATATTTAGCCATACGAATATTAAATTTTTCCACATCAGTTTCTAGTTTAGAAAGCTGTGATTCACGCCCTTCAATACGTGAACTAATAATACCATCAGAAGCCGTATAACCTTTAATAACAGTGTCTAACTGGCCAACAAAACCATCACCGTCATTTTCACCGACAAAAAAGGTTTGTAAGGCTTGAGGATCCTTTTCTATCGCAGCTTTTAATGCGTCAGAATCAATACTTAATTTTCCTGATCGCTCTGTTCTGATGCCAAAATTGGCTAAAAAATCAGTATTGCCATTTCCCGTGCTAAATTCTGAGGTTAACAATGAGCGTACCTGATTAACAGACCCTCTTAATAAGGAGTCACCAGCAAGTGCCCCTACGCCCTCTTCAGCACTTGAGCGTCCCAGCTGTTTTGATAAATCAATAAAGGCATTAAATTTGTCAACAAATGAGTTCAAGCCAGCTGTAATATTGTTATTATTTTCAGTTATAACAGCTTTACTTAAATCATCGTCAGTGCCATGCATTTTTTTTGCATTAATGGTGACACCTTCAATAACATCTTTAAACTCATTGGTACTGCTTGAGGCCACAAGCGTTCCATCTATGGTGATAGAAGCATCGGTTGCTGCAGTTACCTCATTTAAATTTTCAGCGTAAGTTGTTGATGCCGTATCGCTATCATACGCCAAACGAGATAAACCTAAAGTATCTGTATTATTGCCATCAGAGACATCATCGACAACAATTTTTATTGCATTTTCTGCTCCGGTTTCTTTACTCGACAATACTAATCGCTGACCGATGTCATCAGTGATAATGGTGGCGTTTACAGAGTCATTATCAACTGAATCATTAATCGCATCACGAATATCGGCAAGTTTTGCGGTGTCTGACACTGTAATATCAAAACTGTTAGAACCAGAGCTGATCGTTAGCTTACCCTCACCCACCGCTTCATCGCCAGCTACAGCATCTGATGTTAGCTTATGGTTTTCAGCCAAACTATTAACTTTAATTGAGTAATTATTGGTTTGCGCATTTTTCTCAGAACTTAAAGTAACAAATTCATCACTACCACTAATTGTTCTCTTTTGAAACTCCTCAACAGAGGCTAGTGACTCTAATGAGCCATTTAGCTCCTCTAAAGACGCTTTTAGCGTGCCTACAGCAGATATATCAGTGGTGAAATTAGCTTGCTGTTTTGTTACTCGAGCTTGATAAGGGGATTTTTCAGCATTGACTAAAGCACTTACAATTTCGTTTACTTGAAGTCCTGAACCTATACCTGTAAATGAAATAGCCATAATTGTTACCCTCTTAAATTACTGAAAAACTAAACTTTAAAATCAACCAATACACCCGTGGCTTCTGCTAATTTAGCCACTATACCTAATACTTCTTCTGACGGATATTGCTTAACCAAGTCGCCGCTCTCTTTGTCGATAACCTTGATTACATTACGGCCAGAATCTTCATCTACTTTAAACTGAAGACTGCGGTTCATTTCACCCATAAAGTCCTGCAATTGCTGTACCACCTTTTCTAGCTTTTCAGGTGACAATTCAGTTTTAGAGACTTCATTATTACTTGCAGCAGCAGGAGTGGTTGTATTCTTCTGCTCATCAACATTTTGCTTAACTTGAGATGGGGCTTGATAACTTGAGGTAACCTCACCTTTTTGCGCTGAGCTGATATTTAGATTTAAATTTTGCGTTTCCATAATTCGCTCCTACTATAAAGCGATAAAAGCTTTATACCTATACAAGAAAGGAAGGGTTGCCCCTTCCTTAGTAGTTAAAGTATAGAGCTTATTGTTAAATTAACCTAATAAGCTAAGTGCTGCCTGTGGTAACTGGTTAGACTGAGCTAAGATTGTTGTACCAGCCTGTTGCATAATCTGGTTTTTAGTCAGTTTAGCAGTTTCTGCAGCGTAATCGGTATCTTCTATACGGCTTTTAGAAGCCGATACGTTTTCTGATACGTTTGCAAGGTTGGCTATAGTAAAGCCAAAGCGATTTTGGGCAGCACCTAAATCAGCACGTTGAGCATCAATCTGCGCTAGGGCTGCATCAATAGTTTGTATTGCATCTTGTGCACCTTTAGACGTTGCGCCTGAGATATCTACATCTTCAACACTTACTAAAGCACTTGTCCCACCCGTTGATGTAATTGCAGTCCCAGCTGTTGTACCCGCATACCCAAATAGTTCATTAGCTGTTTTGCCTGAAATACCTATTTTATTTGCTGAACTTAAGTTCAACTCAGACGCAACACTTACCGCTAAATTTGCTGCTGCAGATGTTACGGCTTTACCGCCAACTGTAAATGAACCTGAGCCAGCTGTAGCCGCAGCAGTCGAAACATCAATACCATTTACACCAGTTGCTTTAAGAGCGATTTTATCATCACCACCTTCAACTTTAGTATAAATAGCATCGTAACCGTCTGCCTGCATATCTTTAGCTAGACGCTCCATGTCACCACCGTAGGTACCTAAGTCATATTTATCATCACCAATTTGCAATACCGCTTTAGCGCCTGAATCAATACCTACTATTTCTGTTTCAAGGTTTGCAGTTGCAACCACACCAGCATTTGACGCATTGATTGTTTTTGCTATATCAGCAGCACCTTGACCACCGGTAACTGCAATGCTTTCACCATTAATATTTAATGTGTCAGCCGTCGTGTTATGGTTATCTGCAAGCGAACCTGTCATCGCTGCACCTAAACTTACCGTACCACCAGCCGTACCTCCACCAGTAATAACATTCGCACCAATTGCATCAGCTGATACATCGCGAAGGCTTACATTGATTGTTTCATTAGCGTTTGAACCGACTTGGAACTGCTTAGTACCAAATGAACCATCTAGTAAGCTAGTTCCACCAAATTTAGTTGTTTCTGCGATACGCGTTAATTCTTGTTGTAATGCGCCTACTTCTTTTTGAAGAGCCGCACGCGCCTCTGCATCATTTGAACCATTCGCTGATTGTAGTGCTAAGTCACGCATACGTTGTAGAATGTTTGATGACTCTGTCATCGCACCCTCAGCGGTTTGCGACATTGAGATACCGTCATTAGCATTACGCTGAGCAACACCCAAACCGTTAATTTGTGAAGATAAACGGTTAGCAATTTGAAGACCTGCCGCATCATCTTTCGCGCTATTAATTTTCATACCAGATGAAAGACGTTGCATTGATGTGCCTAATGCATCGCTAGATTTTGATAAGTTTCTTTGTGCATTTATTGATGCAACGTTAGTATTTACTGATAAAGCCATGTTATAACTCCTGATTACTTTCGTAATGTAACTAATTGATTTTAACCAAGAGCCATCACAATAAAAATCTGTTCAAGCTCCGTTCTAATTAAGTTAACGGCCGTTATAAAATTACCTTTAGCTTTTTTTAAAAAAGTATGTTTTTTTATAATTATTTTATAAATCCATGTTTTTTTAAATAATTATATTTTAAAAGTAAATGTTGGATCAGCGTTTAAGGGCAAGTTACGCCTATAGCAATTATTTTATATTATGGTTTTAAGTGGCTTATTTTCTGCAAAGGTTTGTAGGGTAATACCTCTGTTTAAGTAATTTACAGATGATGACTTATACTGGGTAGAAGAAAGCGTTAGGTTGACCGTTCTGGTTTGTAGTATTTAAACAATAAACGCAATATGAACCGGTTGACATCAATTGACGAACAACCGGCCTCTCATGAAATATAGCACGTAGCTAATTTAAAAAAGCTTAGCAAAGTGATAGATATTATTGACATAGCTAATGACTTGCTAAATTAGTTTCCATTTTATTTCGTAATATTTAACTAGCTTAGTTATTAAAATATATCGAAGCGGGAGCGTCTTGGTGGGCTATAACAATATCAAGATCGCCATCACCATCTAAATCAGCAAGAGCTACAGCCCTACTACTATTATTACCTAGCGATTGACGACTGTCATAAAAAGTACCCGAACCATCATTTATATACACTTTATCTGCATTACTAAGAGCATTAGCTTCAACTAAATCATCAAAACCATCACCGTTTATATCTCCAAGAGCAACTGCCCAAGTGTAATCATTACTTTTACCAACATTACGGCTTACTGTTAGCTCAGAGCCTTTTCGAACTCTGTTGTACGTTAGCCAGCCTGCAGTTACAACATCTTGGTATGAATCATTATTGACATTACCAACAGCAACTCCTGGAGCATGATAGTTACCAGCCGTTTTTTCAACCGTTCTAAGCCGCCCACGTTCATCACTCATATACACAGTGTCTTCATTCATGTTACCTGCATAAATGTCTAACATACCGTCACCGTTAAAATCTCCAACAGCAATAGCTTGCGTACGTGTATTTCCCTTCATTCTTGGCTCCTTTAATATAAAGGAGCTATTAAATATACCCATCCCATTATTCTTGTAAACATAATTAGGATCTCCAACATTTCCTGTAACTAAATCAATATCACCATCATTATCGATGTCGCCAACAGCAAGCGCATTAGTATCGTTATTACCTAACAATTGCCCTGAGTCATTAAAAACTCCAGTTCCATCATTGAAATATATTTCATTTGGACCATTTGGAATTCCAATTGCTAAATCTGAATAACCATTTCCATTGAAGTCAGCAAGCTTTACAGAGAATATTCTTTTGTTATCAGCAATCACTTGCTCAGATTCGGTAAATTTACCGAGACCATCGTTAAGAAATACTTTAACACCACGGCGATAGGTGATGCCTATAATAATATCTAAGTCGCCATCGTTATCTATATCATTTATTGCTAACGAGAATGCGCTTCCAGTGCCTAATTTTTGACTTGAATCAACAAAAAACCCCGTACCGCTTACAGCGCTAAAGCTTGTTAAAGCTAAAGAGACTGTTGCGCAAAGTATACTAAGCTTACTATTCATTATGGTAATTCCTTTATCCTAGATAATTGAAATTAAATTATAAAATATTACTATTTAAAGAGCAAGCAATTTGTTAACGAAAAAGGTACAAAAGATAAAGTGCAATCTGTATAGCGCAATTCAAGTAAGTGGTAAAAATATTGAAGTTTAATTGCGGTTATGCTTGTTAAATTTAATGCTTTTGATGCACCATCTTTTAAGTTACAAAAAACGCACCTAAGTAGGTGCGCTATATGATTAATTTTTATTGTAAAACGCTATTTAACCACCAAGTAAGCTCAATGCTGCCTGTGGCAACTGATTTGCTTGTGACAAAATAGTAGTACCTGCTTGTTGCATAATTTGGTTTTTAGTTAGGGTTGCGGTTTCAAGCGCATAATCGGTATCTTGAATACGACTACGCGAAGCAGACACGTTTTCAGATACGTTAGCAAGGTTAGCAATAGTAAAACCAAAACGGTTTTGTACCGCACCTAAGTCAGCTCGCTGTGCATCAATTTGCGCAAGAGCAGCATCGATTGCTTTAATAGCGTCTTGCGCACCATCAGAAGTCGCGCCAGAAATATCAACACTTTCAATACTTGTTAATGAACTAGTACCGCCTGATGATTGTATTGCAGCAGCCCCTGTACCAAACAATTCATTCGCAGTAGTCCCTGAAATACCTATTTTATTTGACGACGATAAGTTTAGCTCTGCAGACACGCTAAATGAGTTAGCAGTACTTTTTACTGCTGATCCACCTAAAGTAAAATCACCTACCTCAGTACCTGTAATATCAATACCATCAACATCAGTTGCTTTAAAAGAAATTTCTTCAGTTGCAGGGTCGTAAATAGCATCATAACCAGCTTGTTGCATATCGGTAGTCAAGCGTTCTTTTTCACCACCATAATTACCTAAGTCAAATGACTTTTCAACCACGCCATTTTTCTTAATTTCGATGACGCCTTTACTGTCAGATGTAATATTCGAGAAAGTAGTGACAATTTTTGCTTCTGCTACCACACCAGCGCCTGACTTGTTGATAGTATCTGCAATAACAGCAGCACCAGAACCACCAGCAATAACAATATCTGTACCATTAATATTAACCGTGTCCGCACTTGTACCATGGTTGGTTGCTAAGTTAACAGTTTGTACATCGCCAAGCCTAGTATTTGCATCTGCAGCGTTGCCTGGCCCTTTAATTTCATGTGCACCAATTGAGTCTGCTGCTACATTACGTAAGCTTACATTAATGGTTTCATTCGCATTTGCGCCCACTTGGAATTGTTTTGTACCAAATGTACCGTCAAGTAAGCTGGTTCCACCAAATTTGGTGGTGTCTGCAATTCGAGTAAGCTCTTGTTGCAAGGCTGCGACTTCTTTTTGAAGAGATGCACGGTCAACAGCACTGTTTGACCCATTGGCTGATTGCAGTGATAAGTCACGCATACGTTGTAAAATGTTTGCTGACTCTTGCATCGCGCCTTCAGCAGTTTGCGCCATAGAAATACCATCATTGGCATTACGCTGAGCTACTGTTAGACCATTTACCTGAGACGTTAGTCGGTTGGCAATTTGTAAACCTGCAGCATCGTCTTTTGCGCTATTAATGCGCAAACCAGATGATAGTCTCTGCATTGAAGTTTCAAGTGCCATGCTAGATTTAGATAGATTGCGTTGCCCATTAAGTGATGCAACATTTGTATTTACGCTTAAAGCCATTTTACCATCTCCTAGTTTCAATCAGAATGTGGTTCAAAATATTTAAGCAAAAACCACACTTTCTATAACCAGTTGAATGCATTAGTTGTGCCAACTAACAAAAAATAGTTAAGCGACTGTTTTATAATAATAAATAGCGTTTATTGACACTTAAAATCAGAGGTTAGCATTTTTTTGACAGGAGAAAAAAGGGGGTGACAGTTTTTTGCCGCTTCGTTAAGGCAAGTTATTACCTACTTTTCTCGTATAGTAATAACCTGCCTTGGATGGTATTTATAAATAATCAAATAATGAAAGTTTAGCCAAGCGACCAAAAGTCGCTTGTGAAGCCTGTAAACCAGACTCATGTTTAGTGAGATCGCTGATGGCTTCAGCGGCATCAATCTCAATTAGGCTAGATCTGTTTTCTTGATTATTAATATCTAGAGCACTGTTTGAGTCGGTAACACGCTCAACTACATTCATACGCCCACCTAAACCAGCCTGAGTAAACACAATTTGCTCACTAGCATTTTTAAGCTGAATTAAACCATCAGATAATGCTTGGTTAATTTGCGTTTCATCAAGTTGTTCGTCATTTAGGCTAATGATCAAACCTTCTAGCGTATTAAGTACATTTTCTTTGCCTGGTTTTTCAAGAGTAAAATCAAGCTGTCCTGGTGCTGCCCCCTCAAGTTGAATTTCCATACCTGCAAATTCAATCGGTTCATCGGTTACTTCACCCGTAACGGGTGGTACAAGAGGATTACCATCACGTAATATTTCATATTGATCTGGCGCTGAAGGGGTCGCCCCAGGGATCACATTAATATTATAGGTATTGATCGTTGGAGAAATAAGCGGATCTGGGTCTGAGTTATAATTATCTTTATGAAAACGGTCAAACTCGCCTTGGTTTTCAACATAAACAGTTCCAGCGGTAATGCCGCCTGTTGGCGTTCCATCGTTTGAAACTACATCGAGTCGCGCATCAACTCGTTCAAATACATTGAAGCCATTATCGCTTGATTTGATCTCAACGCCTTTTGCGATCGTCACTTCGTGTTGGCCTTGATCGCCTTGATATTCGTATTTGCCATTGGTGCTATTAAATGTATAAGTTTGAATATCGTCTTGATAGCCAGAGAAAAGGTATTTCCCTCCTTCAGATTGACTATTCATTAAATTAAGCAGTGATTTTTGCAATTCTTTTAGTTCACTGGCAACTGAAGCCAAATCACCTTTATCTAACGAACCATTGCCCGCTCGTATAGTTAACATTTGCGCTTCTAAAATAGTGTCGTTCATACCTTGCAATAAACTTTCTTCGGTTTCTAAACGCCCTTTTAGCTGATTAATATTCTTCGTCAGCTGCTCATTAGTTTCTATTTTATTGGTGTACAACATACCTTGCGAAATAGCAGCAGGGTTTTCAGAGGTACTCAAATATTTTTGACCTGTATTAACGCGCTCCTGCGCACCAGCTACATTTTGTTGATTCTCAAGTATTTTATTAATGTTATTTTGATACATTAAATTATTTGATAAACGCATAATTACCTCGCCGCACTCAATAAGGTGTCAAAAATAGCTCTCGCTGCAGTTAATACTTGTGCAGAAGCAGCATAGGATTGCTGGAAGCGCAGCAAATTAGCCGCCTCTTCATCTAAGTTTACGCCCGACAACGATTCGTACCAGGCTTCTGATTGTTGTGCTAAAGCATCAAATGCAGCACCATTGGTTTTTGCTTGACTGGTTACCACACCAACATCGGTGACTAATCCAGCATAGGCCTGATTCAATGTTTTATGATTATCAGCTGATGCGCTCGCTACTACATTTTGACGTACTAAATCGGTATTCTGTAAGTCAGCAAGTTTTTGGCCGTTGCGGTTATCATCAAAACCGCCTTCATTAAATTCTAAATTAAAGGTATCGCCCATTGCTGGTACGCCTTCAATATTAAAGTCAAAACCATAACCATCGTATGGTGCACCGGCTTGAGCGAGTATATTGTTAGCAGGCGGTGTAACTGTAAACGTAGTTGTGCCATTACCATCAGTAAGTTGATATTCGTTAGCATTGGCTGTTTTAACAATGCTAATAGGGCCATTTGCTAAACCCAAAGGATTACTAAAGCTGCCAGTGGTTACATCGGTAACATTACCCGGTGAAATAGTCCCTGTACCTGTATTATCAAGGCCGTCTGATGTTCTAATTGGGGAGGCCAATGCAATGTCCTCACCTCGACCTGTTGTCAACGATATATTGCCAGCCGCGCCACTATTAAGTTTTACCTGAAATTGGTCACCGGCATTACCGGCTCCCGTTATATTAAGCTCTAAGCCAAACGCCTCTCCGCTGGTAATAGCAGCTGAATCGATAATGCCACTGGGTGGGATAATTGCTAAAGAGGCTGTACCTAAAGGTTCACCTTTATTATCAATTGGCTGAATACTTACTTCGTTAGGGTTACCCGTATAGGTGATCACAAAATCACTGGCTGGCAGATCACTGCCTTTACCTGCCTCAACGGTTGCTGACATATTAGCTGTTCCGGTGTTTGCTTGATAAACAAAAGCACTGACCGTTGGGATATCAAAAATATCCCCTCCGAGCTCACCGTTTGCATCCATACCTAGACGGTTTTGCTGATTAAACGAATCAGCAAGCGCAATACCCATCTGGCCAATTTGATTTTGTGCCGGCACCAAAATATCGTCTCTAAATGCTAATAAACCGCCAATTTTACCTTTGAGTTTAGAAGGGTCTATATCGAGTGGCACAGCCTTACCGCCATTTACATCTAAGCGTAGCTCTTTAAAGTTAGCATCAGGATCGCCACTAATCGAAAACAAGTTAAATGACCCATTTTGCATAACAACGGCTTCACCTGTGCCCATAAACACTTGTTTTTCACCATTAGGGCCATCAAGTGTTTCTATATCAATTAGCTCAGATAAATCACGTATTGCTTTATCACGCTCATTATAAGCAGAGCTCGCATCAGCTTCGTTTTTGGTACCATGAACACCCGCAATTTCTTGGTTCAACGAACTAATACTTTCGATTAACGTATTCGCCTCTTCTGAAAAAATCTCTAATTGCTCATTAACCACTGCTTTTTGCTCTGATACGATACCTGCAAGCCGATCCATTTGATCAATCAGGTTTTGCGCATCACTCATCACCAACGAACGCGCAACTGTTGATGAAGGTTGATTAAGAGCTTCTTGCACGTTATTAAACATTGAGTTGATACTAGTTGATAAGCTGTTTGATTTTTCTGAAAAAATTTGATCAACCCGACTCGCTTCACTAACAAATTGATCAAAAAAGCTTTTATTTGAAGTATCTCGGTTTAATTGCTTTTGCGCAAACTCATTCAATAACCGGTACGTTTGGCCACGGCCTACCTGATTATCAATCATGGTGGTAAACTCGGTGCGCTCACGTACATACCCTTCGGTATTAACATTTGCGATGTTTTTACTTGTCGTTTGCAATAACTCAGAGTTTGCTCTTATTCCTGAATTAGCAATGTTTAATAAATTAAACGACATGTTACTCTACTCCCTGGCGGATCACGCTTGTGGCGATATTCTTCAATTCGTTACTGTTCAGCACTCTTTTTATTTTGTCTGCATAATTAGGGTCGGTTGCATAACCAGCTTGCTGTAAAGAGTCTAAAAATTTATGCGGCTTTGCCGTATTGTTTAATGCATCTTGATAGCGCGGGTTCTGTGTTAAAAAATCCACAAAATCATTCACGCTATCTTTTATCGAGTCATACGCTCTAAAGCTTGCTTGCTTTTTAACTGCAGCACCTTGTTCAAATTCTAAAGTGACCTTACTGGCCTTTTCACCCTGCCAACTTTTATCTGACTTAATATTGAATAAATTGTTTGAGCTATTACCATCACCTTTACTAATAATATGTTTACCCCAGCCAGTTTCTAATGCCGCTTGTGCGACCATAACCGCCGGATTTAAACCAATTTTTTTAGCCGCTGTTTTTGCGGGTTCCCACACAGTGCTTACAAATTCCTCAGCATTTTCAAATGTGCTAGACGCTGTGTTTTGTTCGCTTTTTTCAGTTGAATCAACGAGCGACACTTTTTCAGTGCCCTTTTGGTTTTCTTGATGAGGTAAAGTACTACCCGCACGTTGGTCACTAAAGAAATCTGACGTGGTGCGAAGAACAGAGCCTGGCATAAAGTTTTTTCCATCTGGCGATAATTGTTGCACAATTAAATCAGCAAGACCCAAAGAGCCATTTGATGAAAGCTCTGTAGCCATTTGTTGGTCGTGCATTTCTTCAAAAAACTTAACGCCACTAGCATTAAACGGGCTTTCTTTATCTTCAAAAGCCTCATTGGCTTTACGCATACTTTTAAGCAGCATTTGGGTGAATATAGCTTCAAATTGTGCCGCCGCTTTTTTTAACGCCGCTTTAGATGCATCGGTTGATGCGTCACCGCTGTTTAAAGCATCTCGACGTAGAGAGTCTAAGTTGCCTAAATCAAAAAAGTTTTGCTTATCTAGATGATTTGTTTCCATCAGCTTTTTGACACAATAATTAATAATATCTAGATAATGCAATAATTAAGCCAGCGAGACTTTCAGAGGTGGGAATAAGCAGGAAGAAAAAATAAAAACACCGCAATAAAATATTAAACGGTGTTTTTAAAAGATTAAATTACAACAAGCTGACCATTAATTGCACCGGCTTCTTTAAGTGCTTCAAGAATAGCCATTAAATCACCAGGAGCAGCGCCTACCTCATTGATTGCACGAACTAAGTCATCAAGACTCACACCAGGGTTAAATACAAAAGCGCGTGAGTCATCCTGATCAACATCAATAATACTTTGCTGAGTAACCACGGTTTCACCCTCTGCTAAAGGATTTGGCTGCGCCACATTTTGTTGCTCAGCAATCGTTACTGTTAAACCACCGTGGGTAATTGCCGCAGGTTGTAATTTTACATTTTTACCTATAACAATGGTGCCGGTACGCGAGTTAACAATTATTTTTGCTGAAGTATCTGCTGGCTTAAACTCTAAGTTTTCAAGAGTTGATAAATACGATACACGTTGCGAGGCATCACGAGGTGCAATAACGCGAATAGAAGCTGCATCGAGTGCTTGAGCGCTATTTGGACCAATTAAATCATTAATGGTTTTCTCTAAACGTTTAGCAGTAGTAAAGTCGGGACGGTTTAAATTAAAGGTAATATAGTCGTTTTGCATAAATGGGCTTTTAACAGCACGTTCAACGGTTGCACCATTTGGTACACGTCCTACCGTTGGCGTATTAATCACAACGCGACTACCATCAAGGCCTTCAGCGCCTAAGCCACCTACAATTAAACTGCCTTGAGCGATGGCGTAAACATTACCATCAACCCCTTTTAAGAATGTTTGTAGTAATGTGCCACCGCGCAAACTGCCTGCACTGCCAATCGATGATACGGTTATATCTATGGTTTGCCCTGGCTTTCTAAATGGGGGGAGTTCAGCATGAACAGCAACCGCTGCAACATTTTTAATTTTTGGCTTTAAACTAGAAGGTAACGTAATACCAAAACTATTAAGCATGCCTTTAAAGCTTTGCTCGGTAAAACGGCTTTGCTCACCGGTGCCTGGTAAACCAACAACTAAGCCATAGCCCACTAATTGGTTTGAGCGCACCCCTTCGACCATAGACACATCTTTAATTCGCTCAGCACTGGCAGTAAATTGCCAGCCTAGTAGCACCATAAAACAAAAAACTTTAAAACCATTCATGTCGAATGTCCTCTAAAAGGGAAACAATGAGCTACTAAAGAAACGCGTTAACCAACCCGGGCTTTGTGCCTCTTGTGTTTGGCCCTTACCTGAGTACTGAATACGCGCATTCGCAATTCGATTAGACTCAACGGTATTATCGGCATTGACATCTTGTGGACGCACTAACCCTTCTAAGCGAATAAATTCTTCACCGGTGTTTAACGTTAGCCATTTTTCACCGCGAATCACTAAATTACCATTTGGTAGTACTCGCATTACGTTAACCGAAATATCGCCAACTAAGCTATTTGATTGATTTGATTTTGAGTCACCTTTAAATGAGGAGTCACTGCCAATACCAAATTGAATGCTATCGCCGCCAATATTTACCGGTAAACCACCTAAGCCAATCACAGGGTCGAGGCTGGCATCGGTTTCTTTATCCGTTTCTGTTTTAGCTGCTTTAGTCGCTTGGGTTGACTCTTGTAATTTAACAGTAATGATATCGCCTGTTCGCAGTGCTTTTTTATCGGCATAAAGATCATTCGATAATTGAGTACTGAACAATGAGCCGGTTGCGACTACTGGCTCCATATTAGGCTCTGGATACATAGGTGCATAATAGGGATCGTCTTGTACTACCTCATTATTTTGTGTAGCTACACAACCACTTAATAGTAAAGTCCCTACTGTAAATAACATAATATTACGCATACAATCCCCCAAAACTATAACTGTTGATTGATATAACTCATCATTTCATCAACGGCTGAGATCACTTTTGAGTTCATCTCATAAACGCGCTGCGTTTCAATCAAATTAACTAACTCTTCGGTCACATTTACATTTGATGTTTCAAG